>JALZAA010000165.1 GCA_030948625.1 Actinomycetota bacterium | reverse complement strand
CCCGATGGCCGGAGTTCGGCTCGGCGCGCCACATCTCGCTGCTCAGCCGGTTTTGCCAGCTCCGCTTCCGGATGTCCGGGTCCGACATGTAGTACTGGAGGTTGGCCGTCTTCTCCGCGCCCGGGTTTTTGGTCCAGACGCCCTGCGGCCCGCGGAAGTCGGGGATCCCCGACTCCGTCGAGATGCCGGCGCCGGTCAGCACCACGATCTGCCGCGCGTCGCGGATCCAGCTCGCGACCGCGTCGAGCTCGGTGCTGACGGCCATACGGGCAGGCTATGCCGCCGGTTCTGTGGTCGCGGCTGTGGTCGCGGCCGTGGCCGCCTCCATCGCGTCGCGGTGTCGCTGGTACGCCCAGCGTGCCGCGTCGTGGCAAACCGAAGGGTGAAAGCCGGTCGCATAGAGGACGCGCTCCACGTGGTCCGGATCGTCGCCCTGCTCGAGCAGCGTGAACGCGACCTGGCGGGCGCGGCGGCGGGCGGTGGCGAGCGGCGCCTCGGCGAGCTTCGCCTCGGCCCATTCGGCGTGCGCTGCTTGCAGGTGACCCGGCAGGCGGCGCACGTGGCGGCGGTTGATCGGCGGCAGGTTGCGGCGGACGGCGACCATGCCGCGCCCGTCGTCGCACGCGAGCTCGAACTGCGACAGGCGGGTCAGCGTCCGCAGGATCGGGGAGCTGTTGCCCTCGCGTTGACCGAGCCCGAGCGCCTGCGAGGTGTCGGCGACGGCGAGCTCGATGCCGCCGGGCTGTTCGTCGAACTTCGTCGCCAGGTGGCGCAGCAATAACACGGCGGTCGGCCCCAGCGTCGGGAGCCAGAACGTCTCGACGTAGAGCGAACGGGGATCGTGCCCGAGAGTGTCGAGCAGTGGGTCGGGCCAAGGCTTGATCGTGAGCGTGGCAGGCATCGCTTCCTCCCGGCGACAACGGCGACAACAACAGACGACGACGAGACCGGGGAAGTCAAGGTGTCTGAGATTGTAAAGGGTTGTCTCTATCGGGTCAACCGTCGGGGCCGGGCCGATAGGCGTCGAGGATCTGGCGGGCCGCCGCCGCCGGTGGGACGTCGCCCGCGGTGACCTCGGCTTCGAGCCGGGCGACGAGCGCCGCCACGACGTCGTCGTCGCGCAGCGACTCCACGAGGCTCTCGGTGACCTCCGACCACATCCACTCGCGGGCCTGCTCGGCGCGGCGGCGCTCCAGGTCGCCGCTGGCGGCGAGGGTGGCGCGGAACTCCTCGACTGTGCTCCACAGCTCGTCGATGCCGGTTCCCTCTGTCGCCGAGACGAGCACGACGCGCGGTGTCCACGCCGAGGTCTTCGAGCGCACGAGCCGCAGCGCGCTGCCGTAGTCGGCGGCGGTGGTGCGCGCGGCGGGCGCGAGGTCGCCGTCGTACTTGTTCACGACGACGATGTCGGCGAGCTCGATGATCCCTCGCTTGATGCCCTGGAGCTCGTCGCCGGCGCCGGGCGCGATCAACAGGACGAACAGGTCGACCATCCCCGCCACCGCGACCTCGGACTGTCCGACGCCGACGGTCTCCACCATGACCACGTCGAAGCCCGCCGCCTCGCACAGCAGCATCGCCTCCCGAGTGCGCCGGGCGACGCCGCCGAGTGTGCCCGCCGTCGGCGACGGCCGGACGAACGCGGCGTCGGCGCGTGCGAGGTCGCCCATGCGCGTTTTGTCACCGAGGATGGAGCCGCCGGTGCGCGTGCTCGACGGGTCGACGGCCAAGACGGCGACGCGGTGTCCCTGCTCGACGAGCCGGAGGCCGAACGACTCGATGAACGTCGACTTGCCCGCGCCCGGCGCGCCGGAGATGCCGATGCGGATGGCGCCGCCCGTGTGCGGCAGCACCTCGGTGAGGAGCGCCGCCGCTTCCTCGCGATGGTCGGCGCGCGTCGACTCGACGATCGTGATCGCCCGCGCCAGCGCGCGCCGATCCCCTTCGAGGACCTGCTTCGCGAGCTCGCTCACACTCCGATGCGTTCGTCGGGTGACATATAGGCACCCAGTGAACGCATCATGCGCGGTGGCGCTGTTGCAAGAGGTCGAGGATCTCGGCGGCGGCGTGCGGGATGTTGGTGCCCGGGCCGTAGATGGCGGCGACGCCGGCGTCGAGGAGGAAGTCGTAGTCCTGGGGCGGGATGACGCCCCCGCAGACCACGAGGATGTCGTCGCCCTGCTTGCGCAGCTCCTGGACGAGGTCGGGGACGAGCGTCTTGTGCCCGGCCGCCTGGCTCGAGACGCCGACGACGTGCACGTCGTTCTCGATCGCCTCCCGCGCCGCCTCTTCGGGGGTCTGGAACAGCGGGCCGACGTCGACGTCGAAGCCGATGTCTGCGAACGCCGTCGCGATGACCTTGGCGCCACGGTCGTGACCGTCCTGGCCCATCTTCACGACGAGCATGCGAGGCCGGCGCCCCTCGCTCTCGGCGAATGCGGCGACCTCGCGGCGGATGCGCTCGTAGCCCTCGTCGCCTTCGTACTCGGACCCGTACACGCCGCTGATGCTACGGATCGTCGCCCGGTGGCGAGAGAACACCTTCTCCAACGCGTCGGAGACCTCGCCCACCGTCGCCCGCGCCCGGACCGCGTCGATCGACAGCTCGAGCAGGTTTGCGTCGGCGGCCGCGCCCTGCGTGAGCCGCTGCAGCGTCTGGTTCACGCGGACTTCGTCGCGGTGCTCCCGCAACGTCCGCAAGCGGGCGATCTGCTGGTCGCGCACGGCGGTGTTGTCGACGGCCCGAATCTCGACATCGTCGTTGCCGTCGGGTTGGTACTTGTTGACGCCCACGACGACCTCTTCGCCCCGGTCGATGCGCGCCTGGCGCCGGGCCGACGCCTCCTCGATGCGCAGCTTCGGCATGCCGGACTCGACCGCCTTCGTCATCCCGCCGAGCTCCTCGACCTCGTCGATGAGCTTCGAAGCCTCGTGGGCGAGCGAATGCGTGAGCGCCTCGACGTAGTAGCTCCCACCGAGCGGGTCGACGACGTGGGTGACGCCGGTCTCCTCGGCGAGGATCAGCTGCGTGTTGCGAGCGATGCGGGCCGACGCCTCCGACGGCAGCGCGAGCGCCTCGTCGAACGAGTTCGTGTGCAAGCTCTGCGTGCCGCCGAGGGCGGCCGCGAGCGCCTCGTAGGCGGTGCGCACGATGTTGTTGTACGGGTCGTGCTCGGTGAGCGAGACACCGGACGTCTGGCAGTGCGTCCGCAGCATCATCGAGCCGGGCTTCGTCGGCCCGAACTGCCGGATGAGGCGCGCCCACAACAGTCGCGCCGCCCGCAGCTTGGCGACCTCCATGAAGAAGTTCATGCCGATCGCGAAGAAGAAGGAGAGACGGCCCGCGAAGGCGTCGATGTCGAGCCCGCGAGCCGTCGCCGCCCGCACGTACTCGACGCCGTCGGCGAGCGTGAACGCCAACTCCTGCACCGCCGTCGCGCCTGCCTCTTGCATGTGGTAGCCGGAGATCGAGATGGAGTTGAACCGCGGCATCCGCTTCGCCGTGTACTCGACGATGTCGGCGACGATCCGCATGCTCGGCTCGGGCGGATAGATGTAGGTGTTGCGGACCATGAACTCCTTGAGGATGTCGTTCTGGATCGTCCCCGAGAGCTGGTCCTGCGCGACGCCCTGCTCCTCGGCGGCGACGATGTAGCCGGCGAGCACAGGGAGCACCGCGCCGTTCATCGTCATCGAGACGGACATCTTGTCGAGCGGGATGCCGTCGAAGAGCACCTTCATGTCCTCGACGGAGTCGATCGCCACCCCAGCCATGCCGACGTCGCCGGCGACGCGCGGGTGGTCGCTGTCGTACCCCCGGTGGGTGGCGAGGTCGAACGCCACCGACAGGCCCATCTGTCCGGCGGCGAGGTTCTTGCGGTAGAAGGCGTTCGACTCCTCGGCGGTGGAGAACCCGGCGTACTGGCGGATCGTCCACGGCCGGTTGGCGTACATCGTCGCCCGGATCCCGCGGGTGAACGGCTCGAACCCGGGCAGCGTGTCGACCCCTTCGAGGTCCTCCAGGTCGGCGGCGGTGTAGAGCGGCTGGACCTCGATGCCCTCGGGCGTGACCCACGTCAGACGGACGGCGTCGCCCTTGATCTCCTGCTCGGCGAGGGCGCGCCAGTCGTCGAGGGATTTGCGGGGAGAGCCGTCGTCAGCCACGAACTCCAGGGTACTTGTGGCGCTGTGGGCGCCTCCGGTTGGCTCCGTCGCCTCAACTGGCCTTCGAGAGGGGGGCGGTCGGGTCGGGCCGCTGCGACCGTTGCAGCGCGGCCCGAGCCTGGGCGACACCCTGTCGACCGACGTGCCGGGCACGGTCGTCGAGGCGCCAATCGGACCAGTGCACGGTCCGCCGCGCCCGGCGCGCCCGCTCGGCGCGCCGGGGACGAGCCGGCGCCCGTGCCGCTGACGGGGTTGCCGGGGTTGCCGGCGCTTCGACGAGTCGTAACTGCGTAGCCATGCCTGCAGTATCGCTGGGGGGTGTGACAGTTATTCCGCCGGCCCCGGTGTGGGCGCTCCGACCCGCCCCGGATCACCGGTCGAGAGCCCGGCGGACCGGGCCCGCCATCGCGAAACCGAACCGGGCCGCACCGGCCGGGTACACGGGACAGCGGCTCGCGTCGCCCGGGACTCGAACCACACAGAAGTGGAGTCCGTCCGCGGCGCGTACCTGGATACGCCCGTCGACGCAGCCCTCGGCCGGCCCTTCGGTCGGCAGGCACGGCAGGGTGTCCGTGAACTTTCCGTGGTCGAGCACCGCCTGGCCGGCGTCGACGTACTCGACGCGTTCCAGCGGCGGCGTCGCGAACGTCAGCCGGAGCGGCTCGGCCTCGTACACCTGTCGCACTCGCTCGAAGTCGCTCGCACGAGGGCCCGAAGAGGCGGGCGCGCCCATCCAGAACACGCGGACGCCGGCACCGCCGAAGATCGACGTCGCGATGCGGGCGTCCTGCCCGTATTTCTGCGCCAGAGCGTCGCCCGTCAGCGGGCCGTTCGGGCCTCGCATGCAGTCGGTGGCGTTGTTGCCGACGAACTCGAGCACCACGGCCCTCGGCTGGAGGTCGTGCAGGTCGCGTCGCATCTGGTCGAGGCGGTCGCAGATCGCAGTGCCGCCGTAGGTGCGGTCCACGACTTCGACATCGTCGCCGCTCTGCATCGCGAACGAGAAGAAGTCCCGGGATTCGAACGCCAGCGAGTCGCCGTAGAGGATCACGCGCCGCGTCGGCGACGCCGCCGCCGCGACGGCCGCGGCAGCCGCGATCAAAGCGACGATCACGACCATGGCGACGAGAGACCGGCGTCCGTTCTCGGCGTCCATCGCTGCTTCGACCTCTTCGTTGCTCCGACGTATCACCGATCGTCGGTCCCGAACCGGCTCCTACACTTTGAAGCATGGCGTACCTGGATTACGCGGCGACGACGCCCCTGTATCCCGAGGTGGAAGAGGCGATGCGGCCGTTCCTCGCGGACACGTTCGGCAACCCGTCCGGCGCCCACGCCGCCGCCCGGTCGGCCAAGACCGCGCTCGAGGAGGCACGCGAGCAGATCGCCGGTGCCCTCGGCGCCGAGCCGTCCGAGATCGTCTTCACCGCCGGCGGCACCGAGGCCGACAACCTCGCCGTCAAGGGCGGCGCCCGCGCCGCCCGTTCCGCCGGGCTCGGCGACGGCGTGGTGACGACTGGCTTCGAGCACAAGGGCGTGCTGGCGCCGTGCGAACGGCTTGCCGCTGACGGGTTCCGCGTCGCTCGAGTGCCGGTCGGCGCCGATGGCGTCGTCGACCTCGACGAATTGGCGCGCTCGCTCGACGACCGCACGACCGTCGTGTCCGTGATGCTCGTGAACAACGAGGTCGGGACCATCCAGCCTCTCGACGCCGTCGCCGACCTCGTGCGCGCCGGCGCGCCTCACGCGGTCCTGCACACCGACGCCGTCCAGGCCGTGCCGTGGCTCGACGTCGCCGGCGCGACCGCGCGCGCAGACCTCGTGTCTCTCTCGGCGCACAAGTTCGGCGGGCCCAAGGGCGTGGGCGTGCTCGTGCGGAAGCGGGACGTGCCGATCGAGCCGCTCATCGAGGGAGGCGGCCAGGAATGGGGCCTCCGCTCGGGGACGGCCAACGTGGCCGGCGCCGTCGGTATCGCGACCGCCCTGCGCGTGACGACCGAACGCCGGGCCAGCGAGGTCGCGCGCGTCGGGGCGCTGCGCGACCGGTTGACCGAGGGCCTAGCCGAGCGTGTTCCCGACTGCTTCGTGAACGGGGATGTCGCGCGGAAGGTCGCAGGGAACTGCCACGTCGGGTTCCGCGGGGTCGAGGCCGAGGCGCTGCTGGCGCTCCACGACCGCGACGGTGTGTACGCGGCGGCCGGCTCGTCGTGCACGTCCGGTGCTACCGAGCCGTCGCACGTGCTGTCGGCGATGGGGTT
>JALZAA010000163.1 GCA_030948625.1 Actinomycetota bacterium | reverse complement strand
AAGCCGCGCTCGACGCCGGCGCCGGCGATCTGTCGAGCACCGAGCTCGAAGCCGTGAACGCCGCGCTCGTCCGGTGCAAGGACGCGGTGTGGGCCGTCGGTCACGATCGCCTCCGCACCGCGCGCGCCGTCGCCGACCTCTGCGGGTCCGATCTCGCGCCCGCCGCCATCGACGCCTTCACGTCGGTGCAGGTCGCCCTGTCCGCGCTCGACCGGCTCGAGGTGCGCGGACGCGACTCCGCCGGTCTGCACGTGCTCGTGCACGACCACGGGCTGGAGCTCAGCGATCCCGCGATCATGCGCCTTCTCGAGGAGCGGGACGACCCGCTGTTCGGCTCCGGCGCCGTACGGCGAGCCGGCGCGAGCCTGAGCTTTGTGTACAAAGCCGCGGCCGAGATCGGTGAGTTGGGCGACAACACGGCCGCGCTGCGGGCCGTGATCCGCGACGACGAGCTCCTGCACCTTGCGGTCGGCACCGAGACCGCGAAGGTCGTCGTGCTCGCGCACACCCGCTGGGCCAGCGTCGGCATCATCTCCGAGGCCAATGCCCACCCGCTCAACGGAGAAGAGGTCGGGCGAGCCGACGGCCCCTACGTCATCGGCGCGCTCAACGGCGACGTCGACAACTACGCCGACGTCGAAGCGCTGGAGCACCTCGACGTCCCCACCGAGATCACCACCGACGCCAAGGTCATCCCCACGCTCGTCTCACGCCGGCTCGCCGACGGCGTCGAGCTCGACGAGGCGTTCCGTTCGACGGTCGCCTCGCTCGAGGGCTCGGTCGCGATCGCGGCGAACGCCGCCGACCGCCCGGACGAGCTGCTGCTCGCGCTCCGGGGCAGCGGGCAGGCCCTGTACGTCGGCCTCGCCGAGGACACGTTCGTCGTTGCCAGCGAGCCGTACGGGGTGGTCGAGGAGACGTCGACATACCTGCGGATGGACGGGGAGACTCCCGCCGACCCGCAACGCCCGGGTGCGACTCGCGGGCAGGTCGTGACCCTGGCCGCCGGCGCCGCCGGCGAGCTCGGCGGTATCAAGCGCGTCTCGTACGACGGCGCCGAGCTTCCGGTCTCGGCCGGTGAGCTCCAGCACGCGGAGATCACCACGCGCGACATCGACCGCGGCGACGCTCCTCATTACCTGCTCAAGGAGATCTCCGAGTCCCCGGGGTCGTTCCGCAAGACCTTGCGGGGCAAGATCGTCGGCGGTCCCGACGGCGCGCTCGCAGTGGAGCTCGGGCCCGAGACGCTGCCCGACGACGTGCGGGCGCGGTTGCGCGACGGAACACTGCGGCGCGTCGTCGTGATCGGCCAGGGCACCGCCGCGGTGGCGGGGCAGAGCCTCGCCGCGGCACTCTCCGCTGCGCTGCGCGACAGGGACGGGTCCCTCGTCGTCGAAGCGCTCCCCGCCACGGAGCTCTCGGGCTTCCGGCTGCGTCCCGACATGCACGACACGCTCGTGGTCGCCATGAGCCAGAGCGGGACGACGACCGACACGAACCGCACGGTCGACCTCGTGCGCGCTCGCGGCGCGGCCGTGGTGGCGATCGTCAACCGGCGCAACAGCGACCTCGTCGACAAGTCCGACGGCGTCCTGTACACGTCCGACGGTCGCGACGTCGAGATGAGCGTCGCGTCGACCAAGGCGTTCTACTCGCAGCTCGCCGCCGGCTTCCTCCTCGCGCTGGCGATCGCCGGCGAAACCGGTGCGCTCGAGGAGCGCTACGGCCGCGAGCTGCTGGCTGCGCTGCGCGAGCTCCCCGACCTGATGCGCGCCGTCATCGACCGGCGTGAAGCGATCGCGGCCGTCGCACAGCTGTACGCGCCGTCCAAGCGTTACTGGGCGGTCGTCGGCAATGGCGCCAACCGCATCGCCGCGAGCGAGCTGCGCATCAAGCTCTCGGAGCTCTGCTACAAGGCGATCGCCTGTGACGTGACCGAGGACAAGAAGCACATCGACTTGTCGTCGGAGCCCCTCATCCTGGTGTGCGCGACCGGCCTCGTCGGCTCGAACGCCGACGACGTCGCCAAGGAGGTCGCGATCTACCACGCGCACCGCGCGACGCCGATCGTGATCGCCACCGAGGGGGACGGCCGCTTCGCGGGCGCCGTGGAGACCATCACCGTTCCTGCCGTCCACCCTGCTCTCGGGTTCGTGCTGACGACCGTCGCCGGGCACCTCTTCGGCTACGAGGCGGCGCTCGCCATCGACGCGTCGGCTCGTCCGCTGCGGGAGGCCCGGGCCGCCATCGAGTCGTCGGTCTCGACCGGCGACGCCGACGAAGTGCTCGAGCGGCTCGCGGTGGGGCTTGCGATTCCCGCGTCCGGGTTCTTCGACGGCCTCCGGACGGGCACGTACGACGGCCACCTCGACGCCAGCACGGCGGTGCGCATCGCGTCGGTGCTGCGCTACGCGACCGGCGCGGCTCCGCTCGACCTGTACCAGGTGGAGCTGGGCAAGGTCGGCACGCCCAGCACCGTGGTCGAGGACCTCACGGCCGCGTTGACCAACGGCATCGAGGAGCTCACCCGGCCCGTCGACGCCATCAAGCACCAGGCCAAGACGGTGACGGTGGGTATCTCGCGTTCCGACGAGACACTGCTCGAGGTCCCCCTCGTGCAGGAGGTGCTCGCCGCCGGGGTGGCTCGCGACAGCCTCAGCTACCGCGCCCTCCGCACGCTCGTCGACCTCGATCCGGGTGTCGAGCAGGTCACGGGGTTCACCCGGTACGGCATCGAAGGCGACGTCGACGGCGACGCCACGCTGCACGTCGTCGACCGCGGCGGCATCTCGGTGAACCTGCCGTCGCGCACCGATACCGACCCTCGCCTCATCGGCACGAAGCACCGCGTCGCGTACGAACGTGAGGTGACCGTGGCGCGCGGTCGGCGCGACAGCCGGTCGCTGGTGATCGTGCCCGAGCTCAAGGGGAACCAGACCACCGGCCTGACGCTCCTGCACGTGGCGTTCCGCCCGCGTCTGACGGCCGAAGTGGCACGCGGTGTCCTTCAGGGCTACCGCGGGCGCTACGCGGCGCTCAAGGACGCCGTCACGGAGACCGAGCCCACCTTCGACGACACCCGCCTCGCCGACGTCGACCTCGTCGACCTGCTCACCGAGCCCGTCTACGTGCTCGCCGAGCGGTGGCGCTCGCGCGCGTGAACATCATCGGGATCGGGACCGACCTCGTCGAGATCGATCGGTTCCGCCTGGCGATGCAACGCCGCGCTCGCCTGCCCGAGCGGCTCTTCAG
>JALZAA010000160.1 GCA_030948625.1 Actinomycetota bacterium | reverse complement strand
GTTGTGATTCCGCCCGGGCGCCTTTGCGCGGGGGGATAGTGCCTTGAAGCTGAGTAGGCAGCAGACAGCCGTCATCGTTGGCACGGTCGCCTTCCTCGTCGTCGCCGTTTTCCAGTCTTGGGCCGGCAGGCCGATCACGTTCGACAGCGTGCTGTCGACGCTCATCGTCGGCGTGTCGATCGGCTCGATCTACGCGATCGCCGCCTCCGGCATCGTCGTCACGTACACGACGTCGGGCATCTTCAACTTCGCCCAGGGCGCGATCGGCATGTTCATGGCGTTCGTGTACTGGCAGCTGCGCGTCGACTGGGGGATTCCGGCACCGCTCGCGCTGATCCTGGCGATCTTCGTCATCGCACCGTTGTTCGGCGCCGGCATCGAGCGGGTGCTCATGCGCCGCCTGACGGCCTCGTCACTCGTCGTACAGCTGGTCGTCACCGTCGGCTTGATGTTCGCCCTGATGGGTCTCGCGGTCACGATCTGGGATCCGACGGAGTCGAGGTCGATCGACTTCTTCTTCGGGAGCAGCGGCTTCGAGATCGGGAGCACGTTCGTGCTCTGGCACCGCTTCATCACGATCTGCGCCGCGATCGTGATCGCGATCTTCCTCCGGTTGCTGCTCTACCGGACTCGCATCGGCGTGACGATGCGGGCGGTGGTCGACAACCGGAGCCTCGCCGGTCTCCACGGGGCGAGGCCGGAGGCGGCCTCGATGCTGGCGTGGGCGCTCGGCTCGTCGATGGCGGCGATCTCCGGGATCCTGCTCGTTCCCGAGCTCGGCCTCCAGGTCGACGCGCTCACCCTGCTGATCATCAACGCGTTCGCAGCCGCGATCGTCGGCCGCCTCAAGAGCCTGCCCCTCACTTACGTGGGGGCGATCCTCCTCGGGCTCAGCGTCACGTTCGCCACCAACTACCTCGAGCTTGCCGGACGGTTCAGCACGGTCCAGTTCGCGATTCCGACGATCTTCCTGTTCATTGCCCTGCTCGCGCTCCCGCAGGCACGCATCGAGTTGCGCAAGCTCGCGCCCAACCCGAAGCTGCACCAGCCGCGTCTGCCCCGCCTCTGGGAGACGGCCCTCGGCATGGTCGTCGTGTTCGGGGTCGTGTGGGTGATCACACGCAACATGGGTCAGGTCAACCTGAATCGGATCACGCTCGCCATGGTCGTGGCCATGCTCATGCTCTCGCTCGTCCCCCTCACGGGATGGGCGGGGCAGGTGTCGTTCGCCCAGATCACGTTTGCGGGCGCGGGCGCGTTCGCGATGTACCAGTGGGCGCCGTTCGGGAGCGGGAGCCCCGCCGCGCTGATCCTCGCGGCCGCGTTCGCGGTGCCCTTCGGCGTCCTGATGTGCCTCCCCGCCTTGCGCCTCCAGGGTCTGTACCTCGCGCTTGCGTCGATCGCGTTCGTGCGGATGGCGGAATCGTTGTTCTTCGATCAGCCCGAAGTGTTCGGGAACGGCGCCAAGCCTGTCCCGCGGCTCGCGATCTTCAACTACCGGTTCACGGATCAGCGCGCCTATCTGTTGCTCGTCACCGGGATCTTCGGTGCGATGGCGCTCTTCGTCGTGTGGATGCGCCGTGGGCGCTTCGGCCGCCGGCTCGTCGCGCTTCGCGACAGCGAAGCTGCGAGCGCGACGCTCGGTGTCAGCGCCTTCTGGACCAAGCTCGCCGTGTACGGCGTCTCGGCGGGCATGGCCGGGTTCGCGGGTGCGCTGCTCGGCGGGCAGCGTGGCACCGCCGCCACGCAGGACTTCGCCCTGTTGGGTCTGCTCGCGATCCCGATCGTGCTGCTGGTCGTCGTCGGTGGGGTGGAGACCGTCAGTGGAGCGCTATTCGGCGGCATCCTGTTCATCCTGTTCCCGGTGGTCAAGGAGAACTTCGACCTGTCGTGGCTGCTCTGGGTGGGTGTGATCGCGGGCCTGACCATGGCTGTGATCGCGTTGCAGAAGTTCCGCCCGAGCCTGCCGGTCACTCGCCGTTTGCTCCCCGCGGCATTGAGCGGGGTGCTGTTCGGGCTCGGCGTGTGGTTGGTGCTCGACGCCTTCTTCCAGACGTCGTGGCTCGCTGCGCTCGAACGCCTCGGCCCGGGTCTCCTTGCGTTGAACGTCGCCGTGCGTCCCAACGGCGCGTCGGTCGAGATCGGTTTCGCACTCGCGCCGCTGCTGCCGTGGCGGAAGGACGCACGCGAGGCGTTCAAGGACGACTTCGAGCAGCGATTGGGCACGGGCAAGCAACCTCCGCCGCCCGGGCCCGGAGAGCCGGGCGACGCCATGCGCGAAGCGCCTGCGCCGGCGGCAATGGCGTCGGGCGAGGCCGCCTCGTCGCGCGAGACCCGCGCGACCGACATCAACTGGAAGGCCCCGACCTGACATGGCGTTGCTCGACGTGCAAGAAGTTTCCGTCCGCTTCGGTGGTCTCCAGGCGCTCAACGGCGTGACGCTCGACGTCGACGCCGGCCACGTCACCGGACTGATCGGTCCCAACGGCGCCGGCAAGACCACGCTGTTCAACATCGTCACCGGGCTGCTGGCCCCCAACTCGGGCCGGGTGGGGCTCGACGGCCGCGACATCACCCGGCGCAAGCCTCACCAGCGGTCCCGCCTCGGGATCGGCCGCACGTTCCAGCGCCTCGAGACGTTCGGCTCGCTGACGGCCCGCGAGAACGTCCTCGTGGCGGCGGAGATGCGCCAGGGATGGTCGCGAGACCGGTCGCGGTCTCCGGCGGCGCTCACCGACGAGATCCTGGACCGCGTCGGGCTGCAGGACGTGGCCGAGGAGCGCGCCGACCGGCTGCCCACGGGCACCGCGCGCCTGATCGAGCTGGGCCGGGCGCTGGCCACGCAACCGCGGGTGCTGCTGCTCGACGAGCCGTCGGCGGGACTCAACGAATCCGAGACGTCGACCCTGGGGTCGCTGCTGCAGGAGGTCGCCGGGTCCGGGCTCGGGGTCCTGCTCGTGGAGCACGACATGCAGTTCGTCATGGGGACGTGCTCGCGCATCCACGTGCTCGACTTCGGCCGGATCATCTCCGTCGGGACGCCGAAGGACGTCCAGGCGGACGACACCGTGCGCTCGGCGTACCTCGGCGAGGCCGACGAGC
>JALZAA010000111.1 GCA_030948625.1 Actinomycetota bacterium | reverse complement strand
GCGCGTGAGAAAGAACCGGCCCGGCAACGGGAGGCTCGCTTACCGGGAGTCGGGTGTGTTTAGGCCTCTTTGACCACCGAGTACCAGACCCGCTCGGCGACCGTGTGCACGAGTTCGCCGATGCGGGACAGCCGGCGGTATACCTCGCGGCGCCCGATTACGTCGCGCAGGTCCGGGACCTGGAGCAGGGCCGACATCGCCGGCCGGTACGCGTGCTCGACCCGGCGCTGGCTTTTGATCGCGGCATCGGCATGCTGGGTGGCGTCCTCCTCGGTGCGGAGACAGCGGAACGCGTCGGCAAGGTGGCTCACGGCGTCGGCGAGGAGCGTCACCATCGCTTGTGTTGGAGCGTCTGGTTCCATGTTCATGACCTCCATCTCGCGCACGAGGTCCTTCGCGGCGTTGAGCACTTCGTCGAGATTGGCCGACAGCGTGTAGAGGTCCTCTGCGTCGAGCGGCGGTGAGAACGCGTCGCGGACGGTCCGCCACAGCTCGCGTTTCGTGTCATCAGCGCGATGTTCGCAGTCGCGGACTGTGCTGGCAGCGGCGGTGTCGCCGTTTGACCACGCGACGAGGGCGTCCATCGCCTCCACCGTGATCGCGGCTTGGTTGCGGAGCATGGTGAGCAGATCCGGGTTCTCGGGCAGGAACCACCGTCTCGTAGTCACGTGAGCCACCTCCACGGCAGCAGAGCGACGACCGCGAACACGGCCGTTGCGGGTACCGTCACGAGCCAGGCGAGCAGGATGGCCCGCACGACGCGCCAGCGCACATGGCGCCAACGGCGCCGTCCTCCACCGACGCCTACCACCGACGACGCCACGACCTGGGTCGTGCTCACGGGTGCGCCGAGTATCGACGCTCCGAGCAGGACCGCGGCGGACCCGGTCTGGCTTGAGAGCGCATCGAGGGGACGGATCCGGACGATGCGCCGGCCGAGCGTCCGCACGATCCTCCATCCGCCCAGCGCGGTCCCCGCGGTAAGCGCGGCACCGCACACGAGTACGACCCATGTGGGCGCCACGAGGTGCGAGAGCTCGCCACTCGCCACGAGCAACAACGCAACGACACCCACGACTTTCTGCGCGTCGTTGGCGCCATGACTCAGCGCGAGACCTTCCGACATCAGCCACTGCCCGGCGCGCACCGGACCGCGTACACGCTGCGTGCTTCGCCGCGCGGCACGGCGCAACGCGCGGTCGACGACGAACCCCGCCGCCAAGCCCACCGCCGGCGCGATCGTGAGCACAGCGGCGACACCAAGCACACCAACGGGTTTGATGCCGTCAAAGCCGCCCCAGTTCACCGAGCCCGCGCCTCCCTCAGCGAGCGCGGCGCCGACGAGACCACCGAGCAGCGCGTGTCCCGAACTCGAAGGCAGACCCCACCACCAGGTGAGCCCATTCCACGCGACCGCACCCGTGAGCGCGGCGCCGAGGACCTGAATCACCTCGTCCGACGGTACCGTGACGATGCCCGCGATCGTGTTCGCAACCGCGCTCCCGAGCAGGAGAGGGCCGCAGACATTGCCTGCCGCCGCCAGGAGCACCGCAGTACCAGGGCGCGCGGCTCGGGTCGCGACGAGCGTCGCGATCGCGTTCGCCGCGTCATGAACACCGTTGGTGAACGCGAAGGCCAGCGCCATCCCCACCGCGACCACGAGCCCGGCGCTCATCAGTGGATTTTCGTCCCCGTGCCGCCCCGATGTCGCCCAACCCGACCCGAGGTCACATCACACACGCCCAATCCGGCGCGATGGCCGAGCAGCGTGCTGCACCGGTCGCGACAGCGTCAGGTATCCACACAAGCACCCTTGCGAGCTCGAAGGCGACGTCGCCCCTCTGAAAGACGCCGGGCAGCGCCGCGTCTTGACCACCGACTAGGCCGCGTTCACGCCGATGATGTGGCCGACAAGGAAGGTCATGCCGGCGGCGAGGGCGGCGATGGTGAGTTGGCGGAGCGCGGATGGAACTCGCGGTCGGTCGGCGGCGGCTCCGATGGCGGCTCCGACAGCGAGCGCGGCGATCGCTCCCGCGACCATTGACGCCAAGACAGCGCCAGAACCTTGGATAAAGAACCACGGCACTAGCGGAATGAGCGCGCCGATGGAGAACGAAACGAACGACCAGACGGCGGCCGCAGGCGGAGAGCCCAGTTGCCCGGGTCGAATGCCGAGTTCTTCCCGGGCGTGGGTCTCAAGAGCCTGTTCTGGGTCGCGCATCAAGGCGGCAGCCACGCGCTCAGCGAGAGGTCGGGGCAAGCCACGTCGCTGGTAGATCGTGACCAGTTCAGCTTGCTCAGCATCCGGGTGGGCGCTCAGGGCATGTTCTTCGATCCTGAGTTCGCGATCCAACAGTTCGGTTTGCGCGCGCATTGAGATGTATTCGCCGGCCCCCATGGAGAACGCGCCAGCGAGAAGCCCGGCGAGTCCAGCCAGGCGTACGAACGACGAACCCGGACTGGCTCCCGCGACGCCGAGGATCAAGGACACATTTGTGATGAGCCCGTCACTCACGCCGAAGACCGCGGCCCGTGCCGCGCCGCGCTGCACATTGCGGTGCCTTTCCGGCGCGGGATCAGCGGCGGACACGACTGGAGTCCGGAATCGCGGTCGTGTCACGAACCTCGGCTTCCCTCAGAGCCTTGGGTTCGGCCCTACCGGATCGGCGAAACATGCGGGCGATCAACGAGAGCGGACCTGCCGCTCCGTGTGCCCTACCGGGAACCAGGACCGATCGCGGTCTAGTCGGCAAAGACGTCCCGGCTGAGCTGGACGAAGAAGGTGTGGTCGTGACCCTTGTTCGGGTCCTCGCGGTTGTAATGCGTCTTCGAGGATCCGTCAGGGACATTCTCTTCCGAGTAGATCGCTCCGACAGGACACACGTCGGGCTGATAGCACGCGGTACATGACGTGCACTCATCGACGTTCACATACAAGATGCTGTCTTCGAAGACCCCGGTCGCGTCCGGGTTCGGCTGATGGGTGTTCTCCGTGACGCCACTACCAGCCTCCACCTCCGAGAACAGCGCGTTGTTATCGAGATCGAACTCGTAGATGCACTGCACGGGACAGACATCCACGCACGCGCGATCCTTCACATCGATACACGCCTCGGTGATGATCGCAAGGCCCGACATCTGCTACGCCTCTCCGGACTTACGGTAGTCGGCGGTTGCGTCAATTCTCGGCATAGACCGATCAGCCCCACCACCGCGGTGACTGGCGTAGTCGCCCACGATGTCAGCGTCCGAGGACGTTTTCCAGGAGGGCACGCTCACTCAAATGGATCATCCGTGGGACGGCGATCTCAACCGGGGCCAGAGCTCGTCGGGCTCCGGCCTCTCCACGCCGAGGATCCTCGGCCGCTGCCGTGCTCACTGGCCTGGCGCGCCGGCAGTCTCGAGGGTCGCGAGGTTCGGTGCACCGGCTACCAGTGACTGGAGAGCGCCCGTCGTGTCCGCTCGACCGTTCAGCGTGCCGTCCAGGAAGTCCACGGTGGCCTGCACGACGAGGTCGAAGTGAGGATCGCTCGGGTCGGTGAATGCGGGGACGTGCGTCTCCGAGACGAGCGTCAGCAGGTACCGCGGTGTGGGGAGATTCTGGCGATCCCAGGCGATCGAGGCGGCATGCGGGTCGTACTGGTCATGGTCGTTCATGATGTGAAGCACAGGGACGCCTGTCGGGCTGGGCGCGGCTTCCGCGTTGGCGAGGTTTCCGGCCATCGGGATCACGGCTTTCACCCGCGGGTCGTGACAGCATCCTTCGAAGGCGAGGGCGTACGCCAACACCTCGCCGTCGGAGTGCCCAGCGACCGCGATCCGATTGGGGTCGACGAGACCGGCGATGGGGTCCCCTGGCGTCGCCGAGCGTCGCAGCGCCTCGCTGAGCGCGAAGTCGAGGTCGGTGATGTTCGGGACCCCATAATCGGTGTGGCTCGCCCCACCGGGCGCGTCGGCATTGAGGAAGGGGATCGTTGGCGCGACGACGACGTATCCGGCGGACGCCCACCGGCTGAGCAAGCTGGCGTACAGAGCAGGCGTGGCGGCGAAGCCATGAGCGAAGACCAGCAGAGGGTAGGGACGACCAGCAGCAGCTGGCGGCGCGTTTGGGGTCGGTGCAGTACCGGGCGGTCCCGATGCCGGATAGAGCACCCTGGTCGCCATCGTCCGCGTCGATGCACCCGGCGCGTTTCCTTTCGCTGGTGTGGGCCGACTCGCGTCGACGTACATGTCCGTACGCTGGCCGACCCCGAACGTTCCCGCAGATACGGGCGGCGGGGCCGTCGTCGTGGTCGGCAGTGGCACGCTTGACGACGTCGTGGGACGAGCGCGGGTCCCCGTCCCTCCCCCTCCACACGCGGCCAGGATCGCGACGACAGCAGTCGTGGCCACGGTGAGCGTGGGACGGCTCGGCCGACCCGGTCGCGCGCGTGCACTCATTGGGGACGGAGTCCTGTCAGCCCGCCGTCGAAGGAGATTGACTGCCACGTCCAACTAGCACGCGCTTCTTGCTCGTGGCAAAGCCACGGCCGATTCGCCTGCCGGCCCTGGGCACTCGAAACACCGAGAGCGATCGACGCTCGCCGTTGAAGGAACCGCGAGTCAAGGTTCGACCGAACCTCCACCAGCCCTTGGACCGCCTCACTTCGAGACTGCGGGCATTGCGACGTGCAGCCCGGTCGCTTAGCGTCGGCCCTTGTGCTCGGGGCGGTTCGTCGTTTTCTCGTCGTGACCGGCGCGGTCGCGACCGCCGCGATCCCGCTGT
>JALZAA010000090.1 GCA_030948625.1 Actinomycetota bacterium | reverse complement strand
GCGCGTGCACCGGCAGCCACGAGTGGGTGGCGACGAGCCGCGGGCCGAGGGCGAGGGCCAGGCGGGCGGGCGCGTCGCGAGCGCGCCCTTCCGGCGCGACATCGAGGACCTCGGCGCCGCCGACCGTGTCACCACGCCCGGAATCGCGCAGTACCAGCCGGTCGCCGGGGACGAGCGGCACGGCGTCGGCCAGCCGGACCCGTCCGTAACGCCGGTCGGCGTCGAGCACGCGGAGGCGGCCGCCGTGCTCACCCGACCCGATGTAGCACTGCAACGTCGCCCGAGGACGGAACTTGCCGCCGGCCAGCGGGTGGAGCGCCACGTCCATGACGTCCGTCGCGTGCCACTGGCCCGGTCGGACGACGGCGTCGCCGCGCTGGACCGCGCGGTGCTCGACGCCGGCGAGGTTCAGCGCGACGCGCGTCCCGGCCTCGGCCACGTCGAGCTTGCGATGCGCGGTCTCGATGCCGCGGATCCGTGCCCGCCGCGCCCGTGGCCCGACGTCGACCTCGTCGTCGACCCGGAGCGCACCGCCGGTGAGCGTGCCGGTCACGATCGTTCCTGCGCCGCGCGCCGCGAACACACGGTCGACCCAGAGCCGGGGGCGCCCCCGGTCGGCGGGCGCCGGCGCTTCCGCGAGCACGGCGTCGAGGCCCGACCGGACGGCGTCGATCCCCCGCCCCGAGACCGCGTCGCTCACCACCACGGGAGCGCGGGCGAGCGCCGACCCCGCCAGCCGGTCGTCGAGCTCCAGCCGCGCCAGCTCGAGCGTTTCGTCGTCGACGACATCGGCCTTGGTGAGGCAGACGATCCCGTGCCGCACGCCGAGCAGCTCCACGATCCGGAGGTGCTCCTCGCTCTGCGGCATCCAGCCTTCGTTCGCCGCCACGACCAGCATCACCACGTCGACCGCGCCCACCCCGGCCAACATGTTCTTGATGAACCGCACGTGGCCGGGGACGTCGACGAACCCCACCTCCTGGCCCGAGGGCAGCTGCGTGAACGCGAACCCGAGGTCGATCGTCAGCCCGCGGGCCTTCTCCTCGGGGAACCGGTCGGGATCGGTGCCGGTGAGCGCCCGCACCAGGGCCGACTTGCCGTGGTCGACGTGACCCGCGGTGGCGACGGTCCGCACAGTCAGTCGGGTGCGGAGTCGAGCGAGGTGTCGAGCGCGCGGGCGACGGCTTCGGCGAGCACCGAGTCGTCGGCGGGGTCGACGGTGCGGAGGTCGCACACGACGGCATCGTCCACGACGCGGGCGACGACGTCGTGGGCGCGCAGGCGCGCCAGCCCGGCGTCGGGCGCTGCCACCTCGACGGCCACGCCCACCGACGGGATCGTGAGCCCCGGCAGCGACCCGCCCCCGGCCACGGCCTCGGTGTCGACCACCTTGGCCATCGGCAACGTCGACGCGATCGCCTCGGCTCGCGCCAGCAGCTGGTCGATCGGAGCCGTCGCCATCCGCCACAGCGGAATCGTCGTCGCGTCGCCGGAAAGATAGGAGAAGGCCACCGACTGGAGCGCGGCGAGCGTCAGCTTGTCGGCCCGGACGGCCCGGGCCAGCGGGTGGGCGGCGATCTTCGCAAGGAGGTCGCTCCGCCCCACGACCACGCCCGCCTGCGGCCCGCCCAGCAGCTTGTCCCCCGAGAAGGTGACGAGCGCGCCGCCGGCCTCGATGGCCTGTCGGATGCCCGGCTCGTCGCGCAGCCAGCGAGGCCGGCGGGGGAGCCACGGCGTGGTCTCGTCGAGCAGGCCTGACCCGGCATCGACCATCACGGGCGGGCCCAGGGTCGCGAGCTCCGCGATGGGGGCCGACTCGACGAAGCCGACCATCCGGTAGTTCGACGCGTGCACCTTGAGCACGAGCGCGGTGTCCGCGCCGATGGCGCGCTCGTAGTCCTCCCGGCGCGTGCGGTTCGTGGTGCCCACCTCGATGAGCCGGCAGCCGGACTCGGCCATGATCTCGGGCACCCGGAACCCGCCGCCGATCTCGACGAGCTCGCCTCGCGACACGACGACCTCGCGGCCGCGCGCGAGCGCCGCCAGCGAGAGGAGCACGGCTGCCGCGTTGTTGTTGACGACGAGTCCGCCGGCGGCGCCGCATGTCGACGCGAGCAGCGATCCGGCGTGCTCGTCTCGCGAGCCGCGCCGACCCTGGTCCATGCGGTACTCGAGATTCGAGTAGCCGCGGCCCACGGTGCCGGCGGCCGCGAGCGCATCGTCGCCAACGGGAGCGCGACCGAGGTTGGTGTGCACGATCACGCCCGTGGCATTGATGACGGGACGCAACAGTCGCGCCCGCATCAGCTCGACGCGCTGACGCGCGTCGGCGATCACCTCGTCCGTCGATGAGCCCTTGCTCTCTTCATTCGAGACACGATCGCGTGCGTGCGCGACGGCCTCCCGGGCGCATGTGACGAGCAGGTCGTGCGGAAGCCCCGAAAGCGCGGCCAGCACCGTGTCCACACCCGGTAACGCGCGCCGTCGATCCACGACGCCAGGGTAATTCGGTGGTCGCGATCGCCCATCGAACGGACGTGCACCCCACGTAGACTGTGGGTGTAGTGCGCGTCACGATTGAGGCTCCCACCAACTCCGATCCCGAGGTCGTCAGGTGGTAGTGCCGCGGGCGACGGCAGCTATGCCGACCGTCGCCGCACGGGCCCGAGCCTGCGAGGGCGACAGGTGAAGCCTCGCGAGGCCGCCACCGTGATGCTCGTCCGTGACGACCCCGAGCTCGAGGTGTTCATGCTGCGGCGCAATCTCGAGGCCGCCTTCATGGGTGGGGCGTACGTGTTCCCGGGCGGCGCCGTCGATCCCG
>JALZAA010000078.1 GCA_030948625.1 Actinomycetota bacterium | reverse complement strand
AAATGACACATACCGAAGCGCGCGAATCGCCGTCATCGTCTGGTACCAAATCGCGTCATACCGGGCGACACTCACGCGTTTGCCCGTTGCTGCTACGACATCGACGACGTCGCGGCTCGGGGTAACGAGTCCGCGGGTGTCACGCCACGTCCGTTTCCGATGCGCGGCGCGCCGGGTAGTACACACGCGTCGCGGGAGGGGGTCACATTGGATGCTTGGCTATGGATTCCGATCGCGGTCGCCGCGATCGTCGTCATTGCCGCAGTCGTGTTCTGGTTCGTCCGGAGGCGCCAGCAGAGGCGCGAATTGCGCGAGTGGTTCGGCCCGGAACGACCGGAGCGTCGAGTTGGCGAGAAGCCGTCGGGTGGCCGACGGCGAGCTGGCAGGACGCGCCCAGCGCCGTGAACAAATGGAGATTCGGCGGCTCACCGGTACCGCTCGGCAGCGCTATGACGACAGCGATCCGCGCGGTTCATGGCGCAGGCCACGCTGGCGCTGACGCGACGACCGGCCTTCTCGCGGCTCAAGGGTCGCTCGCTTGGGCCGAGACGCCCTATTGGAAGAGAGCGGCGATGACGTTGATGGTGACGGCGAGGATGACGGCACCGAAGAGGTAGGACAGGAGGGCGTGGGTCAGCACGGTGCGTCGGATCACACGGATCTGTATGTCGGTGTCCGACACTTGGAAGGTCATGCCGACCGTGAACGCCACGTACGCGAAGTCCCGGTAGTCCGGGGCGTACTCCCGCTCGGCCTTGAAGTCGATGCCTCCGATCGGTGCCGTGTAAAACTCGTGGGCGTAGCGCAACGCGAACACGAAGTGCACGACAGCCCACGACAAGACGACGGTCAGCACCGCGCCAAGCGTGAGCACTGCCTTGCCGCCGCCGTTCGCCTGGCTGGCCTTGATCAGATCGAACCCGACGCCCAACAGGCTCGCCACGCCCGCCCCGATCAACAACAACCCCGCGGACACGCGGCTGTCGTCTTCCCGCGTGGCGAACGCTCGCGTCTCCTCGGCGTTGAATCGACCGGCGGTCGTCCCCACCCACACTAGGAACAACGCGGCCGCAACATCCCACCCCGCGAGCGTCGAAAGCTGCCACGGTGCGAACCAGGCCGCGACGAACCCGGCAACCCCACCGACGCCAGCCACGATGAGCACCCGCGCGCCAGCCGACATGCCCCAGAGAAGTGCAACCTCTCGACGCTGACGCGTCGCTTGAGTCATGACGCGACCTCAGCGGCGTCAGACCTCGGCTCGGGCTCGATCCGTACACGCTCGATGCACCATCCGAGCACTCCGTACACCGCGAAGCGACGACGCCGGTCCTGAAGGGTCACGAACTGATCCCCGTAAGTGGCCACGGAAGACACCATACGCAAGAGACGGAAACTTCAGCGCAGGGATGCGCCAAACTCCACCGTCTCATCACCCCCGAGTTGCTCAGTTGGCGACGCAGCCATGGCACGAAGGAGCGTCCGATTCACGTGCACTTCAGGCAACTTGCACGCGCTCCCATTCGTAGCCATAACGGCGTCACCTGGGCAAACGCCAGGGACCCTCTGTCTTCCCGGACTTAGCGGCGCTCGCGTACCTCTAGTTCCTCACTTACAGGCCTCACTTCCGACGCGATCTTGCGACACTTCGCCGCCGCCTCTTTCGTCGCAATCTCAGGTGCACGAACCCGTGCTCGAAGCGTCGATCACGCGGCGTGAGAGGCGCACGCTTCGCGTCCAACTTTGGGGCCGTCAAGTCGTCAACATCGGCGCGCTCCAAGGGCACCGACGTTGCGGGATCTTCATGCCACTCGAACGCCCGAGGAGGCGCGCGCGAACGCGTGCTCCAATGCTGGAACGAACGCCTCGATCTGGCAGCGTGAAGCCGCGCATGTGTGAGTCCACTTCGAGCCGTTAAGTCGCGAAGGATCGACACCTCTTCTCGTCCCCAAAGATGCGAGGTGGATGGCTACTCTCGGCGCTCTGAATCGTGCGTCTGCTTGGGGCGTCCGACGTATCGAAGCCAGGAACTTTCCGTGCCTCTTCCAGCGGCTCCTTTAAGTTGTCGGTGGGGGTCGTCCCCCGGCCTGGTCGCCCAGTCTCAATAGCGGCCCCGGGCGCGAAGAATCAGGTAGCTCTAGGACTTCCTTTCGTTCTCCGTGTTTCGCTGCTTCAACCGCGCTTCCTCGCTGGGCAAGTTCAGGGCGTCGATGACCTCGTCTGCGAGGTTTGCCTCTTGAGCCGCGGCCTCCATCCCGTACGCCTTAGTGGCATCCGGGAGATACCAGTGGAGCGGCTGTGCGGTGATGCCTCGTGCGCGGAGTTTGGCCACGACCTTTCGCATGGGAGAACCGGTCTTGCCGATCACGTCGTATCGACCACCCTCATGGCGGTGACCTTGTTGTGACCATTGCTGGCTGGACGAGACGTTGCCCGCGTCCGTTGGCATGGCCGCAAGCGCACTAACGACCGCATCGACTATTCCGTCACCTTCAAGCACTCGCCAGTCGTCGTCGGCCGCGACGGTCGAGAAGACCACGCTTCCGCCTTCACCAGTGGGTACGCGTACGTAGTTAGCGTGGCGTCGTGTCAGCCTCGCGTGGATGGCGCGCCACCGCCCGGCTGGAACCTCACCAACAAACAGAAGAGGGCCTCAGGCCGGAGGAAGCGTGGGGGGACCTGGTCTTCACCAACGAGATTGGTGGCCCGATCGAGAGCGGGAATCTCAGGACCAGGAGCTTTCAGCCTCTCCTCGCACGCGCTGGCCTTCCTCCTATCCGATTCCATGACCTTCGGCACTCGGCCGCGACGCTTCTGCTGGGCGAGGGCGTCAATCCCAAGATCGTGAGCGAGATGCTTGGGCATGCTCAGATCGCGATCACCCTCGACCTCTACTCACATGTCACTCCGACGATGCAAGAGACGGCCGCAGCAGCGCTGGACCGGGTCCTCGGATAGCCGAAACACGAACCTCAACCGTTGGCTGTCAGGTTGGCTGTCAACCGTCGCCTCTGACGGAGGCCCCCCCCCGCCACAGGCATACCGTGATCTTTTAATCTCAAGGGATCTGACTCGCGATCCTTGACACCGCGAGTCTTCTTCCCTCCGAGCCAGCCGATGAGGCGTGACTTCTACGTTGCGAACGTGATCTGTCGCCCCAGCAACCGGGGCGGTCGAGTTTCAGTCAAATTCCGAGCAGCACAGCGGTGACGAACACGGGGTAGGCGACGAGCAGCAGTACGCCCGCTCGGCGGTCTAGTCGCCCAGCGACCACACCCAAGAGCGTCACGAACGCCATGGCAGCGAGCATCACCACCAAGGGGCCGTGCAGTGTCGTGGAATCGACAAGTCGTAATGGCCGCACCAGGGCAGCCACCCCCAGGGTCATGGTGACGTTGTACGTCAGCGACCCCACCACGGCCGCCACGGCCGCCTCGCTGGCGCCGCGGCGCGATATTGACCAGGCCAGCGCCACCAGTTCGAATGCCGTCGCGAATCCGACCAGCGTCAGCCCGAGGTTGGTCTGGCTCGTTTCCGAGCCGCTTAACCGACGCACCGCCTCCACAAGAAGCACGGCACCACCGGACATGACCATCAGGCCCAGCAGCACGAGTGCCAAATCACGGCCGACACGAGTCTTGAGCTTCGAAGATCGCGCCGCGGCTGCGCGGTCCTCGACCAGTTCGGCGGTCTCGCCCAACGTCGGCGGGCGCCGTTCCACCAGCCAAATCGTCGCTACGTACGCCCCGTAGAGACCCACGAGCAGCGCTCCCTCCGGGCGCCCGACGTGCCCATCCCAGGCGACGACCGCGGCTAGGGCAGCGAGCGGCAAGCCGATCAAGGCATAGACGCGCACGGTGCGACCGAAGACCAACGGCGCGATCACCGCGCCGACGCCGAGCGCCACCAGACAGATTGCGATGTTGGCGCCGATCACGTCACCGAACGCGATCCCCGGAGCGTGACGCGCCGAAGCCGTCACGGCGGTCGCGAGTTCCTCCGGCTCCGCGCCCGCCAGCAAGATCGCAAGCACCACGGTGCTGACCCCTAACCCGCGGGCCGCACCGGACAGGTGCTCCGCGAATTGCTCCGCGCCCCACACAATGGCCGCCGCACCCGCAGCCACAGCCAGCAACCAGATCGCCGTAGTCACGATCCGGCCTCCTCGTTGGCTGGTTCTGAACTCATCATGAGAACTCCATGACGAAGGCGGGTCCAACTCCGTGGGGGCGGCTAGAGGACGCGACGCCGGCAGGGCTGGAGCTCACGTTGATAAGCAAGCGCCGCTGCTGCAGGAACACGGAGGCGTTGTCGCATCCGGCGGGCCACCAGATCTGTTGACCGATGCTGGGGTAGCGGAAGGCACGGATGCGGGCTTGAGTCGCTGGTTCAAGGAGTTATTGCTGGAGCACCGCCGCGCCCCGAGCGTTGAGTCTCGAGATGTGTTTTGGCATGACGCGAATCGACCATTATGCGTTGAAGCAGGGGTCTTCAAGCACCATCGGCTCAAGGCCTGCCGGATTTTGGTGTTGCGCGCTGAGGATGGGGTGAGACCCCAAAACCTATAGCCGTTCTGTTGCTCAGCCCTGGTGATGGCGTCGCGTTCGCCAGACCCCGATCTTGATACCAGCCGGTGCCGTCTGGTTGTCCGGCTGCGTTCCAGTCGTCGACTCATTTGTAGGACTGGCTGGGTGTTAGTTGGTACCCGCGGGTTTGAGGAACAGTTGGAACTCCATTTCTCCGTGGTCTTTGACACTGACGAATCCGGCGATGCTCGGGGCATCGAGGTGGTAGTCGGCGAAGGCGATCGGCAGATGCCCGACCACTTGGATTGTCTTTCCGTCCCAGCGTCCTTGGAGCGGTACGTGGACCTGTCGTGTAATGCCGTGAAGGGTGAAATCGCCGGTGGCGGTGGTGGTGATTGCCTGGCCGAGCTTGGGGGGACGCCCGAACCGGATGGGCTCGGTGAGCACGAATCGCGCCTGGGGGAACTTGTTTGACTCGAGGCCCGACGTCGTGATGGCGTGGTCTCGTGCGGCCCGATCGGAGTGGAGGGTGGTCAGGTCGGCGTCGGCGGTGATCGTGGCGACGGTGGTGCCGTCGATCGTGAGCTTGGCGGCGACGTCGTGCGTACGGCCGGTGGCGGTGCTCTCGATCGGGGTACCGGCGAATTGTTCCTGCACCCGGTAGCCGACGAAGGATCGGGCGTCGCCGCGGGCGAGCACGAAGATGCCGGCGAGGGCGCGTCCCGGAACGGTGGTCGTCTGATCGATCCTGGCTCGTGGAGCAGCGTCGCTGCGAAGGACGAAGTACCAGAGCCCGGCCCCGGCGAGCGCCACGAACACAACGGCGGCGGCGAGGAGCTTGGTCAAGAGTCGCATGCGGTTCTCCGCGAGGTCGTGGTGGCTCGTCTCGCCGCGCGGTCGGCGGGAAGCAGTTGAGAGCCAGGTAGGCGGAAGGGCACGGACTGGCGGATCAGGTGTGGTCGGGCATCGATGAGACCCGGGCGCCGGCCGGCGAGACCGCGGACCAGTCTGGGATGCCGATGCCATTCACGTCACCAGGCGCGTGGTCACCGGAGAAGAAGTACAGCAAGTGGCCGGCAAACGAGACCTGCCCGTGGGCGGTCGAGAGTTGGGCCGCGTTGACGCCCGGGCCGGCTTGCGGGGCGCCACCAACCATGAGGGCGGGCCAGACGTTGGCGCACGCGCCGGTGCAGGCGCTGGTGGTGCCCTGGTCCTTCTCGAACTGGTAGAGGGTCCGGCCGTCAGCCGAGACCAGGATCGCTCCCAGCATCGGGTCCATCTTCACCATGACCGATCCGCTCGCAGACCCGGGCATCGCCGGCTGCGATGTCGCAGGTTGCTGTCCGGGTGTCTTGCTTGTCGCCTTCGCGTGGTTCGCTGACGCCGAACTGCCACACGCGGCGAGAAGCACGATGCCGGCCGCGCCGAACGCAATGAGAGAGCGCTTCACTTCCATCATCCCCTTGTTCGATGTATGTGCACGCCTACGGGCCACCATCGGCAAAAGGATTGGTCGGTGACTGACGTCATGTTCTTTCGTGGTCGCAATCCATCTCGGTCGTCGATACGTAGGAACTTGTCGTATGCGCGGCGGAATGAAGGCAGTTTCTGATGAGGCGCTGCTGGCAGGTCTGGCGAGTGGCGATCACGACGCCGCGTCCGAATTCGTGAGCCGTTATCAGCGACGCGTCTTTGGACTGGCGTCGACGATCGTCCGCGATCGCGGGCTCGCTGAGGATGTTGCCCAGGAAGCGTTCGTTCGGGCGTGGCGTCACGCCGCCAGCTACGACCCGCGCCGCGGCACCGTCACCACGTGGCTCTTGGCCATCACCCGGAACCTCGCCATCGACACACTCCGAGTCAGGCGGCCGACGGCCGTGGACCCGGACGTCCTGCCGGGGTTGCACATCGCGTGCGCCCATCCCTCACCCGACGAGACGCCAGGGTTGCTCGACGATGCCGCCCCCTTGCGCGCCGCGATCGGGCGCCTCCCTGAAGAGCAGCGACGAGCTCTGATCATGGCCGGCCTGCTCGGGCACACCGCTCGCGAGGTAAGCGAGACCGAGGGCATTCCACTAGGAACAGCCAAAACTCGTATCCGGACTGCCCTGTTGCGCCTCCGGGCCTTGCTCCGGGCCGAGGAACCAGAAGATCATGACGAAGAACTGGAACGACACCGATGACGATGCTCGGTTGCGCAGAAGTGCGAGAGGTCGCACCCGAGCTCGCGCTGGACGTGCTGATCGGCTCCGAACGCGCCGACGCCCTCGCTCACATGTCCGAGTGCTCGGCGTGTCGTTCGCTGCTCGGCGAGCTGACCGAAGTGGTCGACGCGGTCCCGTTGCTCGTCGCAGAAGCGCAGCCGCCCAGCGGATTCCAGAACCGCGTGCTCCAGCAGATGTCGACTCGCGCGCGCCGAACACGCCGCCGGTGGCCGGCGCTTCTTGCCGCCGCCGCGGCTTTCGTCCTTGTCGTCACGGCTACCGCGGTCCTTGTGCAAGGCCGTGGAAGTGAGACGCGAGTCGCCGCCGATAGCCGCCAGGTCCGGCCAGCATCGGGTGACGCCCGCTCGACGACGATGGTCGGCGCCGGAGGCGAACAGGTAGGTCGAATCTTCACCACACCCGGCGACACCGCACTCCTAATGGTCTCGGTGAACTATGGGGTTCCCTCGGGCACCTACAGCATCGAGCAGCGCACTGGCGACGGCACGGCCCAACAACTCGGCCAGATGCAAGTGAGCGATGGCCACGGCACCTGGGGCGGAGTGACCGCCCGCGGCGTCCGTCCCGTCTCAGTCGCACTTATCGACGCCCACGGTGTCGTGCTTTGCCAAGCACGAGTCCCCGAGAATTAAGCCCACCAACGCGTGGTGTCCGGGCTGCATTCGATCTGTGACTTTCGGTTCTCGAGACCGCGA
>JALZAA010000077.1 GCA_030948625.1 Actinomycetota bacterium | reverse complement strand
TCGAGACGGACTATCTCGTCGTCGGTGCCGGCGCGCTCGGGATGGCGTTCGTCGACACGTTGATCGAGCACAGCGACGCCGACGTCGTGATCGTCGAGCGCCGCCATCGACCCGGCGGCCACTGGCTGGACGCGTACCCGTTCGTACAGCTCCATCAGCCGTC
This sequence comes from Actinomycetota bacterium, assembly GCA_030948625.1. Lineage (GTDB taxonomy): Bacteria > Actinomycetota > Acidimicrobiia > IMCC26256 > JACDBD01 > JALZAA01. The sequence goes on along the minus strand of JALZAA010000077.1, from coordinate 9,078 downwards.
GAGGTTCTACGGGGTCAACTCGACGCCACTCGGACAGGATCGGATCGAGCCCGACGGCATGGACACCGGCTTCTACGAGCGAGCCAGCGGCGCGGAGATCTGCGGCTACTTCGACGAGATCATGCGTCACCGGTTCCTGGCGTCGGGGCGGGTCCGCTTCTTCCCGATGTCCGACTACCTGGGCGACGCGCGTTTCCGCTCGCGGGTGACCGATCAGGTGACAGACGTGACGGTTCGAAGCCACGTCGTCGACGCGACCTATATGGCGTCGCGTGTGCCTGCAACCGATCCTGCGCCGTTCGACGTGGCCGAAGGGGTCCGCTGCGTCCCCGTCGGCGAGCTGACCACGGTCGAGAGCCCGGCCGCCGGCTTCGTGATCATCGGTGGGGGCAAGACCGCCTTGGATGCCGTCTGCTGGTTGCTCGATCGTGGCACTGATCCCGACGACATCACCTGGATCCGTCCGCGTGACACCTGGATCCTGAACCGAGCGTTCTTCCAGCCTGGCCAGCCGCGCACCTTTGCGGGGGTCGTCTTGCAGCTCGAGGCGATGGCCGCGGCGGAGTCGGTGGAGGAGGTGTACGAACGCCTCGAAGAGAACGAGGTGATGCTCCGCACCGATCGAGCCGTCGTGCCGACCATGATGAAGGGCGGGACGGCCAGCCTCGGGGAGCTCGAGCAACTCCGGCGAATCGGGAACGTCGTCCGGCTCGGGCACGTCGAGCGCATCGAGCCCGACCAGATCATCCTCGAGCAGGGCTCGATCCCGACGACTCCGGATCACCTCCACGTGCATTGCGCCGCGTCGGGGCTGAGCGACAGCCCACCGCGAGCGATCTTCACCGACGACGCGATCACCCTCCAGCTCGTGACGCGTGTCGGCCTGACGTTGTCGGGTGCGTTGCAGGGCTTTCTCGAATCCACGGGCAGGACGACGGAGGAGAAGAACACGCTCTGTCCGCCGGCCGTCATGCCCCACACACCGTTCGACTACCTGCGTGTCGTCCTGGCCGGCATCGGCACGGAGATGGGGTGGCAAGAAGCACCGGACCTGCAGGAGTGGGTCGATCGCTCGCGACTCAACCTCATGAACGGCTTGGAAGAGAACGAGGACCGCGCAGCCGTGCGAGAGCTGCAGAGCCGTTTCTTCGCCACGCTGCTTCCCGCGCTCGAGAAGCTGCAGGTGTTCGCGGCCCAGGCCACCCAGCGAGAACGAGCGCGGATGTTCGAACCGTCCACGAGTGTCGGCGCCTGAGCTTCGGCACGGGCGGATAGGACAGGATCATGGGCCAGGAGCAATACGACGTCATCGTGGTCGGGGCGCGCTGCGCGGGTTCCCCGACGGCGATGCTGCTGGCCCGGAAGGGCTACAGAGTTGTCGTCGTCGACCGGGCGACGTTCCCGAGCGACACGCTGTCGACGCACATCGTTCATCCACCCGGAGTCGCGGCACTCAAGCGGTGGGGGCTGCTCGATCGGCTGGCCGCGACGGGATGTCCGCCGATCGACACATACGCATTCGACTTCGGGCCGTTCACTCTCTCCGGGGCGCCAGGCACGGACGACAGCCCCATCGCGTACTGCCCGAGGCGGACCGTGCTCGACAAACTGCTCGTCGACGCGGCGTCCGAGGCAGGGGCCGAGGTACGCGAGGAGTTCACGGTTCAGGACGTCGTCACCGAGAACGGACGTGTCGTCGGAGTTCGTGGTCACAGCAAGGGCGGCGACAGCGTCACCGAGCGTGCCCAGGTGGTCATCGGAGCGGACGGACGGAATTCTCTCGTCGCACGGGCCGTGGGGCCCGAGCAGTACAACGAGAAGCCGCAAATCCTCTCCGGCTACTACTCCTATTGGAGCGGCTTGCCCATGGACGGCCGCTTCGAGGTCTACATCCGCCTCGACCGTGGATGGGGAGCGGCGCCGACGCACGATGACCTGACACTCGTCGTAGCGGGTTGGCCGTTCGCGGAGTGGGAGGCGAACAAGGGTGACGTCGAAGGCAACTACCTCGCAATGTTCGAGATGGCACCTGAATTCGCTGACCGGATCCACGCCGCGAAGCGCGAGACGCGCTTCGCCGGCACGGCCGTGCCGAACTTCTTCCGTCGGCCCTTCGGTCCCGGGTGGGGACTGGTCGGCGACGCCGGCTACAACAAGGACTTCATCACGGCACAGGGGATCGCGGACGCATTCCGGGACGCCGAGCTCTGCGCGAATGCGTTGGACGAGTCGTTCTCCGGTGCACGCTCTTTCGACGTCGCGATGGGGGAGTACCAGTCGACGCGCGACGAGCACGTGCTGCCGATGTTCGAGTTCACGTGCCAGCTCGCGACGCTCGAGCCGCCACCGCCCGAGATGCAGCAGCTGCTGGGCGCCGCCGCCGGAAACCAGGAGGCGATGGACGGCTTCGCGCGGGTCAATGCCGGCGTGACGTCACCGGCCGAGTTCTTCTCCGGCGAGAACGTCGGCCGGATCTTCGCCGCCGCCGGCTAAGCCCGCGAACGCCGGGCCCTTACTGCCCGCCCGTGATGTGGCGGATGACCTCGGCGAACTCGGCCGTCGGCGAGAAGTCGACGTATGCGACGTCGGTCATTGCTACGGGCGCGTGCCCGGCCGGCCAGTAGAACGCCTGACCCGGCTCGTAGATCTCGTCGCCGTTCTTGGTGACCATCTTCAGACGGCCCTCGAGCATGTAACCCCAGTGCGGGCACGGGCACAGGTCGTCGGGCAGGCCGACGAGCGCGGGGCCGAGGTCGGCGCCTTCTTTGAGACGGATGAACGACACGGTCATGTCGCCGACCTCCGTCATGCGCAACTCGACGTTGTCGTCCTTGATTGCGATGGGCGCATCAGCGCTTTGAAGCACGGGCATCTTGGAACCTCTTTCTCGTGAGACTCAGGGTTGGCGGCCGGCAAAGGCAACCAACCGCTCCAACGGGGTGGAGTCGGCGGGCGGATCGACCTCGGCGGCGAAGGTGTCGCCGTCGCGCCATTCGGGAGCGACGATCTGCCGGGCGAAGGCATCAACGTCAGCCACCAGCTCGTCGGGTGGCGCGTACTTCTGGCCGGTGGCAGTGGCGAGGTCCCACGAGTGCATCGTGAGGTCAAAGGCCACGAACGCGACCAACGCCGGCGCCGGCACGTCGCCGAACGGCACCGTGAGCACGCGGTCCATCGCGCCGGGGGACCGGATGGCGGTGGCAAAGTCGGCCATCACCCGGTCGTAGGCCTTCCCAGGGTCGTCGCCCAGGATCTCCGGGCGCGGAACCAGCTCGTCGGGCATCGGCTCGCCCCGCAAGCCGCCTGCGACGGTGTCGAGGTTCCCGATGAAGTGCCCGAGGAGTTCCCGGACCCGGAACTTCGCGCATGGTGTCGGGTTGTCGAGCTGGTCGGGGCGGACGCCCTTCACGAGGTCGCCCAACGTCGGAACGATGATGTCGAGCTGATCGGTGGTTTCCACAGGACGTCCTCCACGGTGGTCTTGGGCCATCATCGACGACCGGCCTCGGTGCCGCATCGGGCCGATGTCCCATCTCTCGCTCGGGCGATGGGTAGTTCGACCCATTTCCGGCAGTCAATCCGCCGGACCTTCAGGATCTAAGGTCAGGAGGTGGCACGGGTGACGGCAGGCAACCCGCTGGTCGAGCGGGCACGAGCGGCTTTGGCTCGGCACGATTGGCCGGCCGTCTACGCGATGTTGACAGCGGCAGAAGGTCCGGAGCCCGACGACACGGCTGCGCTCGAGACATTGGCGGACGCGGCGTGGTGGTTGAGCAAGCTCGACGAGTGCATCGCCACGCGGGAGCGCGCCTATTCGCGGTTTGACGCCGAAGGTGACGCTCGTGGTGCCGCCCGAACGGCGATTCATCTGTACAGCGACCACACCTTCAAGGGACGATCGGCCGTGGCGGGTGGATGGCTGCAGCGGGCCCGTCGGCTCCTCGACGGCCTGCCCGAGTGCGTCGAGCAGGGCCTGCTCCTCATCAACGAAGCCGAGGTCGCGAACAGCGCCGGAGAGCTCGAGCTCGCGTTGGAGAAGGCCGAGCGCGCAGTGGAGATCGGCCGACGCCTGCACGATCGCGACCTCGAGGCGGATGGTCTCCAATGCAGTGGCCGCCTGCTCATCGCGCTCGGCCGGCCGGCCGACGGCCTCGCGCTTTTCGACGAAGCGATGCTCTCCGCCGTCGAAGGGCGGCTCGGGCCGTTCGCGACCGGCAAGGTGTATTGCAGTCTGATCAGCGCGTGCGACGAGCTGGGCGATTTCCAGCGGGCCGCTGAATGGACCGAGGTCGGAGGGCAGTGGGCGGAGAATCACCCGTTTGCCGTGTTCCCAGGGCTGTGTCGCGTGCACCGGGCCGAGGTTCTCAGGCTGAAGGGGGATTGGGCCGAGGCCGAAGAGGAGGCGAGGCGGGCGTACACGGAGCTGTGCGACGTCAACGTTTTCAATGCCGGCTCTGCGTTCTACGAGATCGGCGAGATCCGTCGCCGCTTGGGTGACTTCGACGCGGCCGAGGAGGCGTACCGGCGCGCCGACGAGCTGGGCCGATCGCCACAGCCCGGCTGCGCATTCCTGCGTCTCGCGCAGGGCAGGGTCGAGGCCGCGACGTCGAGCATCTCGACCGCGCTCGCCGGGGTGACATGGGACCGCCTCGCTCGGGCCAAGCTGCTCCCGGCCCAGGTCGAGATCGCCGTGGCGGCCGGCGACCTGGCCGCCGCGGGCGCGGCTGCGACCGAGCTCGACGAGATCGCCGAGGAGTACGCCACTCCGTGGCTCCGGGCCGTCGCCGACCTCGCTCGCGGGCGACTCGATCTCATTACCGGGAAGCCCGAAGCCGCGAGCGGCGCGCTTCGTCGAGCGCTGCACCACTGGCAGACGCTCGATATCCCGTACGAAGTGGCCTCGACGCGTGTGCTGCTCGGCTCTGCATGCCGCAGTGTCGGGGACGAGGAAGCCGCCACCGGCTCGTTCGATGCCGCAGCCGCGATCTTCGAGCGGCTCGGCGCGGATGCCGACGCTGACCGTGCGCGTGAATTGCGCGAAGGCAAAACCCAGTTCCCGGACGGGCTCACCGCTCGCGAAGCCGAGGTGTTGTGCCTCGTGTCATCCGGTCAAACCAACAAGCAGGTGGCCGGAGAGCTCTTTTTGAGCGACAAGACCGTCGCTCGGCACCTTTCGAACATCTTCTGCAAGATCGGCGTTTCCACGCGTGCCGGGGCCACCGCGTACGCGTTCGAGCACAACCTCGTTTCTCGCGGCTGACACCGGCATGGGTCGAATGACCCATTCCCTCGGATCCGGCGAATGGGTCGTCGTCCCGATGCGCGAGCCCAGTTCGCGGCTCATGATGCGAGCAGACCACAAAGAGGAGCGATCACCATGACCATCGAGCAGTTGCGTGCGCAGGTCCGCGGCGAAGTCATCGAGCCGAGCGACGACGGCTACGACGAGGCCCGCAAGGTCTACAACGCCATGCACGACCGCCGCCCACGCACCGTTGTGCGGTGCGCTGACGCGGCGGACGTCGCCGCAGCGGTGCGGGCGGGTCGCGAGCAGGGCCTCGAGCTGGCGGTGCGGGGCGGCGGGCACAGCGTGCCGGGGTTCGGGACGTCCGACGACGGGATCGTCATCGACCTCTCTCCGATGCGGAACGTCCACGTCGACCCGGCCGTCGCCATCGCACGCGCAGGGGGAGGAGCGGTCTGGGGTGACTTCGACCACGCGACCCACGCTTTCGGCCTTGCGACCACAGGCGGCGTGATCTCGACCACCGGCGTGTCGGGGCTCACGCTCGGCGGCGGCATCGGCTACCTCGCCCGCCGCTACGGCCTTTCGTGCGACAACCTCATCGCAGCCGATGTCGTGACTGCGGACGGCGAGCTCGTGACCGCGAGCGAGCGGCAGCACGAGGACTTGTTCTGGGCGCTGCGCGGCGGCGGAGGGAACTTCGGCATCGCGACGTCGCTCGAGTTCGAGTTGCACCCCGTCGACGAGATCGTCGGTGGGCCCATCTTCTTCGAGATCGAGGCCGCCGCCGAGGTCCTCGGCGCGTATCGCGACTACATCGCCGAAGCACCCGAGGAGCTGGGTGCGTTCTTCGCGTTCCAGATCGCGCCCCCGCTGCCCTTCATCCCCGAGGAGCGGCAGGGCGACACGCTGTGCGCGATCGTGACCTGCTGGTCGGGCTCGCCCGCCGACGCCGACGCCGCGCTCAAGCCACTCCTCGACGCGGGGCCGGTAGTGGCCCAGCACGTCGGCCCGATGCCGTATCCGGCCTTGAACAGTGCCTTCGATCCGCTGCTCCCGCCTGGCCTCCAGCACTACTGGAAGGCCGACTTCGTGAAGGAGCTCACCGACGACGCAATCGCCGCTCATGTGGAGCACGGCTCCAAGGTGCCGTGCCTCCAGTCGACGATGCACATGTATCCGATCAATGGCGCCGTGAATCGGGTGGGTGCCGACGAGACGGCGTTCGCCTACCGCGACGTGAACTTCGCGTGTGTCATCGCCGGGATGTGGCCGGAACCCGCGGACAACGCAGCCAACACGCAGTGGGTGAAGGACTACTGGGCCGCCATCCACCCGTACTCAGGAACCGAGGGTGGCTACGTGAACTTCATGGGTGCCGACGACCAGAGCCGTGTTGCAGCCAACTACGGCCCGAACTACGAGCGGCTCTCGAGGATCAAGGCGACGTATGACCCCGACAACGTGTTCCACCTGAACCAGAACATCGAGCCTGCGACGTAGCGGGCTGGGAGGCACTAGTCGCCGGACGCCGGCAATTGGGGCTTCCGGTCACTGCCGCCACCGCGTGGCAGCTGTTCCTGGTGCGAACTGCTCGGCTGATCGTCGTCGTGCCCGACGAAGCCGCGGATGTCGTCTTCGAAACCCTCGCGGAACTTGCGAAGTTCGTGAAGCCCGCGGCCTATTTGTCGGCCGATCTCGGGAAGCTTGGCCGGACCGAAGACGAGCACCGCCACGACAAACACGATCAGCAGGTGCCAGGGGGCGAACAGCCCTTCCATGCCGCCGAGCGTACCCGCCGCGCGAGCTGGTACCAGTCACGCCTTCCCTCTATTGCCTGTGCGCGTAGTACACCGACGACAGGTCCTCGTCTGCGTGTCCGAGTTCGATGGCCCGGGCGTAGTGGCTCTCCGCCGCCGCGGTGAGTCCCATATCGACCCCCCCCTCAGTCGCAGCGCCGAGGATGAGGCGGCAGTCCTTCTCGGCGGCGCGCGTCGGGAACGACGGCGTGAACTCCCGGTCGAGGATCAGCTGGCCCTTGAGGTGGGCGTACGGAGAGTCCGTCGCCGTGCCCTCGATGGCGTCGAGGAACAGGTGCGGGTCGTGTCCCAAGCCCTCCGCCAAAGCGATCGCCTCTGCGGTCGCGTCCGCGAGCGCGATCACCCAACTGTTGGTCGTCACCTTGAGTCTGCTCCCCATCCCAGCTCGCCCGGCCCACAACGTCTTCTTTCCCATGGCAGCGAAGACCGGGTCGCAAGCGGTACGTGCATCCTCAGGACCAGAGCCAAGGATGACAAGGGCGCCTTGCTCCGCTTGTTGCCGGGAGCCGAGCACTGGAGCATCGACGTAGACGAGCTCGAGGCGTGATGCCAGCTGCCCGAGTCGCTCTGCGCCGGCGACGCCGACGGTGCTCATCTGGATCCAGTCCGCGCCTCTGCCGGCGGTGTCGGCCGCGCCACCCTGTTCCGACATGGCGTGCTCCACAGCCTCGCTGTCGAACAGCATCGTGATGATGATGTCGACGTCGCGGACCGCCTCTGCGGGTGTCTCCGCGACGGCCGCGCCGTCCTTGGCGAGAGGCTCGGCTTTGTCGCGTGTCCGGTTCCACACGCGCAGCGGCAGTCCGGCCCTGAGCATCGAGCGGGCCATACCGGTTCCCATGATCCCTGTCCCGAGCAGTGCCACAGTCGGTGTCGTTGTCACGCTCGTCTCCTCTTCTCAAGAGTGGTGTCGGGTCCGCGTCACCAGCGATCCCAATGAACGACGTCGTCGAACGGTCGGCGGTTTGGCCGCGTGATCGGGGTCAGAGGTCGGTCGGCCGGGTACCCGAGCGCGATGAGGTACGCGCAGAACCGGTCATCCGGAAACCCGAGGAGAGCGCGAGCGCGGTCTTGCTCGGACACCGCCGAGTGGCCCGACCCGATGCCGAGGTCTGCGGCCGCGAGCATGATGCTCATCGTCGCCTGCCCGAGGTCGTAGTGGACCCGGTCTCGAGCGAGCGCGTCTTCTTGCACCGGCGCGATGAGCGCGATCGTTGCGGCGGATTGGGCCACGTGCTGCGCATGGGCCCAGACCTTCGACAGGTCGGCGAGCTCGGCACGCTCCGTGACGACGACGAAATCCCACGGCTGCCAGTTGCTCGACGACGGCGAACGGCGGCCGGCCTCCAGGATGCGCTCGAGCTCCCCCCGCTCCAGCGGTTGGTCGGTGTACCGGCGGACATCGCGCCGCGCCCGGATCGCATCCCATGTCTCCATGCCGTGGCGCCTACCCACAAGGAGCCGGTGCCGACCCCTCGAAGCGGGCGTGGACAGAGAAGCGGGAGTCGAAACTACGTGGTCGCGTGATCTCGCGGCTAGTCCGGCGCGTCATCGTGTTGAGTGCGTGTCGTGACGCGCCCAAGGATCATGCGATGAGACTTACGAGCCCCGCGTTTGCCGATGGGCAGCGGGTCCCGACGCGCTACACGTGCGACGGCGACAACGTGTCCCCCGAGTTGGAGTGGTTCGAGGTCCCAGAGGGCACTGTGACCCTTGCTTTGACGTGTCAGGACCCCGATGCGCCTCGTGGCACATTCACGCACTGGGTGGTGTGGAACCTGAGTCCCGCGAATTGCGGACTCGACGCCGGTGAGGTGCCGACGGGTGCACGGCAGGGCGTCAACGACTTCGGCAACGTGGGCTACGACGGCCCCTGCCCACCCCGGGGCCACGGCACCCACCACTACCACTTCAGGCTGTGCGCGGTCCCGATGGAGCTCGGGCTTCCGGAGGGCTCCACGATCGAGGACCTGCGCGCCGCGCTGGACGGCAACGCGCTGGTGCGCGCCGAGC
>JALZAA010000445.1 GCA_030948625.1 Actinomycetota bacterium | reverse complement strand
GGCGGGAGCGCCTGCTGGTAGTAGTGGAAACGAAAGCGAAGCCCGGCGGCGACGGCGAGGAGGCTCGCCAGCAACCACACGAAGGCAACGGCGCGCGGCGCTCGTCGGTCAGGCGGGGAGTGCGCGGCAAGCCAGACGGCCGGGGCATGGAGCAGCGCGAACAGGCCCGTGACGACCACCGCGACGCCGAGGACGCGCAGGTCCAGCCCGAGCACGTACTCGTCGTTCTCCATCCACACCCAGCGGGTCATCCCCGGCAGGCCGAAATACGACCCGATCGCGAGCCCGGCACCGGCGAGCCCCGCGAGCGGCGAGACGAGTGATCGCAGCCGCCACGACCCTCGCCACGCGACGACGGCAACGGGGACGAGCGTCGCGACGAAGGGTTGCTTGAAGCAGGTTGCGACGCCGACGAGGGCGCCCGCGAGAGCGAAGGCGTACGGCCGGCGGGCGGTAGAACCGGCGCGCAGTGCGACGAGCACGGCGGCCACGGCGGGAAGCACCGCCCAGAGCTCGAAGTTGGCGGCCTGGCCGTCGCGCGGCATGAACGCGACGGTGCCCAGCACGTACAGAACGCCGCCAGTGACCGCCGCTCGTCGCGATGAGCCGAGCTGAACGATGAGTGCCACCAGCAGCAGTGCCGTCGCTGCGATCCAGGCGACGAGCAGGAGCCGGACGGGCCGGAAATCGGCGCCGAAGACGCCCGTCACCCCGGCGTAGAGCAGGGGCGCGAGCGGCGGCTTGCGGTCGATGACGTCGACATACAGCTGCTGGCCCCGGAGCAACGCCTCGGCCTGCACGCCGATGTAGGCCTCGTCGCGTTCGAACCACGGCCGAATCAACCCCGGCACGCGCGACAGCAGCGCCGCGACGAACAAGAGCCCTGCCGTTGGTGCCCAACGGGAGAACCAGCCGCCGGGCAGGGGAGCGAGGCCCTGCCCGCGGGACGCGCCGCTGAAGATCGGCACCCTCACCGTTCGCCTCCCGAGCCTGGACGGGTTGCGCATTGATACCCGCGTCGCGGGCATCTTCAAGCGTCGTGCCGGCTAACGGGTGGCGAACGCGGTCTGAAGCGCGCTGCCGATGCGTTCCACGGCCTCGTCGGCCTCGGGGAAGAGCATCGGCATGCTGACGAAGCCGTGGATCATGCCGTCGTACCGCCGCATGGTGACAGGCACGCCCGCGGCGGCGAGCGCATCGGCGTACTGCTCGCCCTCGTCGCGCAGCGGGTCGTACTCGGCCGTGATCACGATCGCAGGAGGCAGCCCGGACAAGTCGCTCGCCCGGTTCGGTGACGCGAGCGGGTCTTCGCAGTCGCCGCCGGGACCGAGGTACTGCTCCCAGAACCACTGCATGGACTGCCGTTCGAGGAAGTACCCCTCGGCGTTCTCGGTGTACGACGGCGAGTCGCACGCGCCGTCGATCACCGGATACACGAGCACTTGGAACGAGATGGGCGGCCCGCCCCGGCCGCGTGCCATCTGCGCGACGACGGCGGCGAGATTGCCGCCCGCGCTGTCGCCCGCCACGACGAGCCGGCCCGCATCGGCGCCCAACTCGCCGGCGTGCTCGTGCGTCCACACGGTGGCCGCGTAGCAGTCGTCGGTGGCGGCGGGGAACGGGCACTCGGGCGCGAGCCGGTACTCGACGCTCACCACGACGGCGCCGGTCGCGTTGGCGAGCCGCCGGCACGTGCCGTCGTGCGTCTCGATCGAGCAGAACACGAAGCCGCCGCCGTGGAAGTAGGTGACGACCGGCCGCGGGCCGGACGCGTCCGGCGTGTAGATGCGCACCGGCAGGTCGCCTGCAGGGCCAGGGATGACGCGGTCTTCGACGGCTGCCACGGGGATCGGCGTGTCCATCTGCCCCATGAGCCCTTCGGCCATACGGGCCTGCTCGAGCGGCAGCTCCCACAGCGGGGGGAACCCTGCCGCCTCGAGCTGTTCGAGCATCGTGCGGGCGGCAGGTGCGAGCGGCATGGGCAAGAATGGAACCTGTTCCAGCGCCGCCGTGTCAAGGAGCCACAAGGAGCACGCCATGACGACCGTCGCGCCCGACGCCATCTCCTCGCACCTCAACCAGGACGACCTGCCCTGGGCGCAATGGGGCGAGGGCGTCGAGGCCAAGATGCTGCGCGTCTCACGCGAGACCGGCACGTGGGTGATCATCAACAGGTTCGCTCCCGGCACGCGCATTCCCACCCACCACCACGACGGCGCCGTCCACGCCTACACGCTCAAGGGACGCTGGCATTACCTCGAGTACGACTTCGTGGCGTCGCCGGGGTCGTTCATCTTCGAGCAGGCCGGGTCGACGCACACGCTCGAGGCCCTCGCCGACAGCGAGGAGCCGGTCGAGGTGTTCTTCGTCATCGAGGGTGGTCTCATCCTCTACGACGACGACGGCAACTACCTCGGGTACACCGACGCGCAGGTCGCGCTCGACCTCTACTACGGCGCCCTGGAAGCCGCCGGCATTCCGCGACCCTCCGGCGTCCTCGACTGAGAAAGCGGCGCGGGACGGCGCGCGCGGCTACGCCGCGGGTGCTCGGTACTGGATCTGCTCGGCCTTCCCCAGGGCATCCATCGTTTCCTCGACGGTCAGCAGGACCGATGTTTCGAACGAGCTCAGCGCGCCGCCGCCACTGATCGCCAGCGCAACCGCGGCCATCGACACGTTGTCCGGCGCCTCCCACAGGTTGTAGCCGTCGTTCTTGCCGAAGGCGTACCAGAACCCGTGGAGCTTCCCACCGACCGACTCGATGTACGTCTGAGCGGCCTTGCGGCGGTCCTCTGGTTTGCCGATGAGCCTGGCCCAAGTGTCCGGCGTGTAGCTGAACTTCGACAGATAGAGCGGCATCGTCTCTTCCTCCCGTTCGCCGACCGCGCGAGCGCGGCTACCCG
>JALZAA010000462.1 GCA_030948625.1 Actinomycetota bacterium | reverse complement strand
GCGTGACCGGTTCAGCTCGACGACCCGCCACCAGTACGGCGCGATGTCCGCCGGCGTGAGCTGTGCGACCGGACGACCCGCGCTTGCGGCCAGGTGCTCGGCGGAGATCGACCACAGGTGTTCGCCCGGTGCGATCACGTGAGTCGAGGCGCCGGGGAAAGCCGATGGGGGAGTGGCGGGCGTGCGCGGCGGAACTGGCGGCACCGCGGCGTGCGTCGCCGTCGGCGGTGACGGCGGAGCGGTCTCCGGCTCGAGCGCCGGAAGGGGCGCCGTTGTCGGTGGAGGCACGGTCGGCGCCGGCTGAGCGTGCTGAGCGCGTCCGGTGCGCACGCTCGCAGGCGGACCGCCAGGCAGCGCGGTGCGGTCTCGGTGATCCAGGTCGACGACGACGGGCGGAGTGGCGGGGATCGTCGTCGTCGGCGGGGGATCGGCGGCCGCCGAACGCGCCGAGCCGAACGCGCTCGCGGCCACGATCGAGACCGCGGCCGCACGGTCCGCCCACCGCCGCACGGCGGGAAGCGTGGCCCAGCCGACCGCGTGGGCGGCGCCGTGCAACCTCGCGACGCGGGCACCGAGATACAGCAGCGTTGTCGCGAGCAGCCACCAGGCCGCGACAAGGGCCGCCAGTCGGATGCCGACGAGCAACGCGTCCTCGCTGGGCGTGTCGCGCAGCCAGCGGGCGAGGTCGCCTCTCGGGATGGCGAATCCCTCGACGCTCCCGAGCCGGTGCAGGGCCGCTACCGCGAGCAGCTCGGCGGCAATCAGCACGGTGAAGCTCCACTGGGCCGTGTGACGCTCTTCCACGCCGAGGAAGGTACGGCGACGCTGTGAGGCGTGTCAATGCCTCAGATCACGTCAAGTTGCGTCAGGCGGAGCTCAGAAGTCGAGGGGGGCGTAGTAGCGCTCGGGCCCGGCGGCCTTGATGTCGCTCAGCCAGTCGCCGTCGTAGTGCTCGCTCGGGCCCTGGAGCCCCGGGGACACGAGCTCCCAGGCGTTGCGCTTGTACGTCCAGTTCTCGGGTTGCAGGCGATGCGCCGCCCGGAAGTGCCGGCGCGCGTCGTCGGCGTGGCCGAGGTGATGCAGGTGCTGGCCGAGCTCGAACTCGGCGGCGGCCTCGGCCTCCTCGGGCGGGCGCGGTGCCGATCGCCGCACGACCTCGTCGGGAGCGAGCGCGTATTCGCTCGCCGCGCCGCGCTCCACCCAATCGCTCAGCGCGTCGACATAGTGATCGGCGTCGAATCGCGGGATGCGCTTGACCTGCTCGAGCATGTCGCGCACGTGCCGGTCGACGTCTTCCGGCAAGCCTTCCGGGGCCTTGAGCTTGGTGAAGTCGTAGCGCTCGACGGCGGCCGCGTGCGGCGGCCGCACGATCATGCCCTGTTCGTCGACCCAGACAGCACTGGGGACGTTCACGATGCCGAGCAGCTCGTCCAGTCGGTGCGAAGAGTCGACGAGCTGCGGGTGCTCAGCTCCGGAGCGCTCGATCCAGGAGCGGGCGGCGTCGACCTCCAGATCGAGCGCGACCGTCACGATCTCCAGGCCCTTCGGATGCAGGCCCGACCGCAGTTGCCGCCACACGGGCAGCGACATGCGGCATCCTCACCACGACGCCCACGCCGCGATCAGCATCTTCTGACCGCGGAGAGATGTGAGGTCGAACGGGCGCCCGTCGACGTCGGGCAGCACGATCTCGGGAAGCTCGGCCGATTCGAGGATGCGCCGGCCCGACTCGGGGCCGAGCGCCCACAGGCCGTGACGCTCGTCGTGCACCAGCGGCATCCCCAGCCGCTCGGCGACGCCACGAACGTCGATGTGGCCGTCGGCGCCGGTATCAGGCGAGAACGGTATGCAGCGATCCTCTTTGCAGAGGCCTTCGGGTTTCAGCTCCCAACCGGTCTGGCGCTCGAGCTCGTCGGCGGTGAGGTCGAGCCGGTCGAGTATCAATTTGCCTCCTGGCGCCGTCGCAAGCTCCGGCTTTGCGGACGGTCGGCAAAGCCGCCGTCTCCGCGTGCACGCTAGCGTCCCGTGCTACGTTCCCGGCGTTCTCGAGTAAGGGGTGCATACATGGTGGTCCTCGGATCTGCACTCGACATCTTCACGCGTAACGGGTGGGCGTACTTCTCCCGCTGGTCGCACGTGTTCGTCGGCATCGCCTGGATCGGCTTGCTCTACTTCTTCAACTTCGTCCAGGTGCCGGCGTACGCGGAGATGGAGCCGGCGGCCCGGAACAACGCCATCGACAAGCTCACGTCGCGTGCGCTGTGGTGGTTCCGCTGGGCGGCGGCGGCCACGCTCCTGAGCGGGATCCTGCTCCTCATCTTCCAGAAGCAATACGAGAGCGACTTCGTCAAGACCGCTCCCGGGGTCGCGATCTACGCCGGCATCCTGCTTGCGCTCACGATGTTCCTGAACGTGTGGCTGGTCATCTGGCCGAACCAGAAGATCGTGATCGCCAACGCCCGCAACGTGCAGGCCGGCGGTCAGGCCGACCCGGCAGCAGCGGGGGCTGCGCGCAAGGGGCTGCTCGCGTCGCGGATGAACACGATCTACTCGTTACCCATGCTGCTCTTCATGGTGGGGACGTCACACTTCGATTACAAGCCGAGCATCATCTTCTTGGGCCCGACGGGAGCCAGCCGCGCTCTGTTCTGGATCATCTGGGTCGTGATCTGGGGTGTGCTCGAGCTCAACGCGCTCGGGGTGTTGGGTGGGACCGGCCCAGGTGGCCCGCGTGTCATCTACGACAACCATCGGAACGCGATCGTCACTGCATTCATCTACGCGCTGGTTGCGTTCCTGATGTTCGCGTTCATTCTCAGGACCTAGCTGCTACAGCCCGATCAGATCGGCGACGCGCGCTCGATGCTGCGCCGCGTTGCCGAGCAGGATCGCGTTCGACTTCACCCGGCGCACGTACAGGTGCATGTCGTGCTCCCACGTGTAGCCGATGCCGCCGTGGATCTGGATGCCCTCTTTGGCAAGGAGCGCGGCGCAGTCGCCCGCGGCTGCCTTCGCCATCGACGCCGCCAGCGCGCGGCGATCGTCGTCCTCGGTGATCGTGAGGGCGGCGAAGTAGCTCGTGGCGCGGGCTCGCTCGAGCGCGATGAGCATGTCGGCGAACTTGTGCTTGATGGCTTGGAACGACCCGATCGGCACGCCGAACTGCTCCCGCTCCTTCGCGTACGCCAGCGTCACGTCGAAGATCGCCTGGGCGGTGCCGACGGTCTCGATGGCGAGCGCCGTCACGGCGAGCTCGACGGCTCGGCGAATCGCCGCCGCCGTCGAAGGGCCGGGCTCGCCGAGCACGCGATCGGCGTCGACGCGCACGCCATTCAGGCTGAGGCGCGCCAGCGGGCGGGTCAGATCCAGGGCGTCGACTCCGGTCACCCCGACGTCGGCCCGCGGCACGACGAAGGCGCCGACGCCCTCGTCGCCCTCGCTTCCGGGACGCCTCGCCACGACCACGATCTCGTCGGCCGCGGCCGCCTCGACCACCATCGGCTTTGTGCCGTGAAGGACGAAGCCCGCTCTGTCCGGCTCTGCAGTGGCGGTCACCGAGGCCGGATCGATGCTCCCGGACGCCTCGCCGAGCGCCAGCGTGCCGGTGAGCTCGCCGGCGGCGATGGCACCGAGGAACCGGTCCCGTTGCTCGGGCGAGCCGGCCTCGGCGACGACCGGCGCGAACTGGCTGACGGTGGGGACGAACGGGCCGGGCGCCACGACGCGCCCGAGCTCTTCGACCACGACCGCGAGCTCGACCGGGCCCATCCCGAGCCCGCCGGCGTCCTCGGTGACCGTGAGCGCAGGCCATCCGAGCTCGACCATGCGGCCCCACAGCGCGTCGGCGGTCTTGCCCTTCTCGACCACCTCGCGGACCAGGCTCATGGGGCACTCGCCGCCGAGCACCGTGCGGACCCCGTCGCGCAGCTCGTCCTGCTCGGCTGTGAACTCGAGGTGCACGGCGACGGCGCCTTCTCAGAAACCTGACGGGAGCGTCACCGTATCGGCTCGTCAGAAGCGGTCACAACCTCGCGCAGCACGCTCCGGTCGACCTTCTCCATCGCCGTGAGCGGAAGTGCGTCGACGAGGCGAAGCGCCTCGGGGAGCTTGTGCGCCGCGAGCTGAGGGGCGGCGAACTCACGCAGCTCGGCGAGCGACGGTGGCGCGCCCGCGT
>JALZAA010000441.1 GCA_030948625.1 Actinomycetota bacterium | reverse complement strand
CCATGCCCATGCGCGACAACTTCCTCTCCGCCAAGAAGGTCGCGATGGCGCTGCACGCGCTGATCACGAGCAAGTTCCCGCGCGATTACTTCGGGCTCGTGAGCTTCGGGCGTGTCGCGCGCGAGGTGAAGCCGGAGCTACTCCCCGAGATGTCCTGGGACTTCGAGTGGGGTACGAACATGCAGCACGCGCTCATGCTCGCCCGCAAGCAGCTGGCGCGTCAGGGCGGAACCAAGCAGGTGATCATGGTCACCGACGGCGAGCCCACTGCCCACATCGAGAACGGCGAGGCCTACTTCCAGTACCCGCCATCACCCGTGACGATCGAGGAGACGCTCAAGGAAGTCATGCGGTGCACCCGCGAGGACATCCGGATCAACACGTTCATGCTCGACGAGAGCTACTACCTGCGTAGCTTCGTCGAGCGCATGATGCGCATGAACAAGGGACGCGCCTTCTTCACGACCCCCGACACCCTCGGCGACTACGTCCTCGTCGACTTTCTCGAGCAGAAGCGCGAAACCCGCCGCGCGAGCTGAGCGCGGGGGCGCCGCCGCCCGGCCGGATCCGGCGGCGGCGCCCTACTCAGCGAGCGCGTCCCGATACGCCTCGAGGGTGAGGTCGTCGAAGCAGACGAAGCGGATGAGGTCGACGGCGGTGTCGGCGTCGCGGCACGTGCGGACGGCGATCTCGGTCGCGGCGTCGAGCGGGTAGCCGTAGATGCCGGTCGAGATGGCGGGGAAGGCGACCGACCGGGCGCCGATCTCTTCGGCGACGGCCAGCGAGCGGCGGTAGGCGGACGCAAGCAGGTCGGCCTCGCCACGGTCGCCGCCGTGCCACACGGGGCCGACGGCGTGGATGATCCAACGGGCGGGGAGGCGGAATCCCAGGGTGGCCTTGGCGTCGCCCGTCGCACATCCGCCGAGCTCGGAGCAGGCGGCCTCGAGCTCCGGGCCGGCGGCGGCGAAGATCGCGCCGCACACGCCCCCGCCCCGCGCCAGCCCCGGGTTGGCCGCGTTCACGACGGCATCGACGTCTTCTTTGGTGATGTCGCCTTTGGCGGCTTCGTGCCTCGGTGTCACGGTCTCGGAGCGTAGAGCGGCTCGGAAACCGCCCAAAGAGCTACGAAGGGGACGGGCTGCCAGAGATTGCCACTTGCGCCGCCCACACCCAGCGGTCAGAGTGTCATCAATGTAATTACATCGGCGTCATTCCGGGTCAGGGCGGGCCGCCCGGCGTGGCAGCGACGGAGGGGGTTTCGCCGATGGAACAGTTCGTGCGAGCAGAGAGCGTGACGATGCGGCCGCCGGCCACGAACGACGGGCCGGAAGAGCGGCGGTGGCAGGAGCGAGCCAACTGCCTGGGGGTCGACCCTGACCTCTTCTTCCCGGAGCGGGGGGCCTCGACCAAGGAGGCCAAGGGAGTCTGCCGGGGCTGTGAAGTCCGGGTCGACTGCCTCGAGTACGCCCTGAGCAACGGCGAGAAGTTCGGGATCTGGGGCGGCCTCTCGGAGCGGGAGCGTCGCCGGGTGCGCCGGCAGCGGGCACTCGAGCGCCAGCGCCGCGCTCTCAGCGCCTGAGGCGGTCAGCGCCCATCGCCGCGCTGGGTCAGTAACCGGGGCTATAGCACCGGTTTCCGACCCGACTGCTGAGAGGACCGAGCGTCGAGCCGGCCCTCGATCGTCTGATCGTCGGCCAGCCCGGCCCAGCGGCGGAACTCGGCGCTGCACCGCGCGAGCTCGGCTCGCGGCAGCAGCCCCACCAGCTCGACTCCGGCGACGTCGTGCTGCGCTTGGCGCGCCAGCCGCCGCACTTCGGAGCACGCCCGCTCGATCCCGGTGGCGGCCAGATCGGTGAGGTTCATCGACACCTGCGCCCGCCGTGGCGACGAGAGCTCGAAGCTCAGAGCGCGGACGCCGGGCAGCCCGCCGTCCCGTTCCCGCACCTCCTGTGCGATGCGGCGCGCCAGCTCGACGTCGTCGCCGTCCAGCACGCAGTTGACGGCTACGAGCGGTGGTCGCGCGCCGACGGCAGTCGCGCCCAGCTTTGGGTGGGGCTCCGCCGGGCCGAAGTCAGGCCGGTGCTCCCCGAACGCCTCGCGCCGCACCGCAGGCAGCGAGCGTCCCTCGGGATCGGCTTCGCCGTAGAGGAACGCAGGCACGTCGAACGTCGCAGAGACCCATCGGGCGAATTCGCGCGCCGCGTGCACGGCGAGCGCGCGCTCGTCAGCCGTTCCCGAGAGCGCCACGAACGGCACGACGTCGAGCACGCCGAGGCGCGGATGTACCCCGTCACGCCACGCGTCGTCCGCGTGTCCCACGACCGCTTCCGTCAGCTGTGTGACGCACTCCTCGAGCTCGTCGGATGACTCCGCCGCGAGCGTGAACACGGTGCGGTGGTGGTCGGCGTCGCTGTGCACGTCGAGGAGGCACGCGGCACACCCGGCGCCCATCCGCTCGACGACATCACGCCGGCGCCCCTCCGACACGTTCGGCACGCACTCCAGCACGGGCCAAGGTTACGGACCGCAGAGCCTCGTTTGGCGCCGTCGCAAGCTCCCGCTCTGCGACGACGGTCGGCAAGGCCGCCGTCGCCGCCCGCCGCACCTAGGCTCGATCGTCGTGCGCATCGGCTTGGCGTTGCCCCAATACGACTACTCGGTGCCCGGCGAATCGCCGCTGCGGTGGGAGACGATCGTCGATCTCGCCCAGCGCGCGGAGGCGCTGGGCTTCGACTCGCTGTGGCTCTCCGACCATTTCTTCCTCGACATCGCCAAGTACGGCGGATCAGACGAGCGCTACGGGGCCTTCGAGCCGCTCGCCACGCTGGCCGCACTCGCGGGCGCGGTGAGCCGCCCGCGCCTCGGGACGCTCGTCCTCTGCGAGGTGCTGCGGCCGGCGTCGGTGCTGGCGAAGGCGCTGGCCACGCTGGACCGCATCAGCGGCGGCCGCCTCGACGTCGGGCTCGGCGCGGGTTGGTACGAGCCGGACTACGAGGTGGTCGGGGTCCCGTTCCCGCCGCCGGGGGAGCGGCTGGCCCGGCTGGCCGAGGCGGTCGACATCGTGCGCGAACTGCTGCCCGGAGGCCCGGTGACGTACGAAGGCCGCTACCACCGCGCGTACGGCGCCGTGAACCGTCCGCCTGCGCTGCAACAGCCGCGGCCACCCGTGTTCGTCGGCGGCAAAGGTGACCGGCTGATCCAGCTCGCCGTCGAGCACGCCGACGGGTGGAACACGTGCTGGCTGTGGACGCCCGACGCGTACCGCGGCCGCCTCGACGCGCTCGAGCGGTCGTGCGAGAAGGTCGGTCGCGACCCCGCAACGGTGTGGAGATCGCTGGGGCTGTATGCGCTGTGCGGCGAGGACCAGGCCGACCTTGAACGCCGCTTTGCGCGCATGCGTGACGTCATGCCCGCCGGCGTCGTCCACGGCACTCTCGACGAATGGCGTGAAGGGCGGCTCGTCGGGACCGTCGACGAGATCCGAGCACAGCGTGACTCATGGGAGACACTCGGCGTCGAAACGCTCATCGTCGGAGCCGGGCCGCTGCCGTTCTCGGTCACGGCGCTCGACGACGTCGAGCTGATCGCCCACGCCCTGCTCGCCCATTGATGGCGGGTTGATGGTCGCCCGCGAAGAGCCAGGGGTTAACCTCTCAGAAGAGCCCCCATTCGGAAAGGGCACGACGCATGAACCTGGGCCCGACCGAGCTCATCATCATCCTCGTCATCGTCCTCGTGCTGTTCGGCAGCAGCCGGCTCCCGAAGCTCGCCCGCTCCATGGGCCAGGCGTCCAAGGAGTTCAAGAAGGGCGTCGGCGAGGGCGACAAGGACGACAAGGCCGACGAACCGGCCAAGGACAAGGACACGCCGGCGAGCTAACGCCCTTCGGTCGGTTCTGTCCCCCCGGCCTCCGGGCCGGGAACCGCGCACCCGCCCCGCGTCGTTCTTTGTGATGGCCGGCGGGGTCCCGACCTGGGAGGAAGTCGCTCGTGATCACGGGCGCTTCCTCTACAACGTCGCCTACCGCCTGGCCGGCAACGACAGCGACGCACAGGACCTCGTGCAGGAGGCGCTGCTGCGGGTCCGCAAGGGGCTCGAGCGCTACCAACCGGGGTCGCTTGAAGGTTGGTTGGCCCGGATCGTGACGAACGTTTTCTTGGACGAGGTGCGCCGGCGCCGGCGC
>JALZAA010000438.1 GCA_030948625.1 Actinomycetota bacterium | reverse complement strand
ACACGGCACGCTCCAGGTGCTCGTGGGGCGCAAGCCCGTGGATCAGCATCTGCGATCCCAGGAAGATGAACGCGGATGCGAGTCCGCTGCCGAGACCGCAGATGGTCAGCCAGGTCACGTCCGCGCCCGCCGTGTTGGTCACGCTGGCGAGCACAAGCGCCCCGGCAATCTGGGCCGCCAGGGCGCCGACGAGCATCGTTCGCAAACCAACGCGCTGCAGCACGTGGCCCGCAATCAGGCTGGCGAGGGCGAACGTGATGCCGAAGGAGGAGACGACGATCGCGACAGCGAACGCGGAGGCGGTCTGGTTGTAAGCGACGAAACCCATGGCGAGGCCGACCATGGTCGCCCCACTCTTGGCGAGCAGCGTCGCAAGCAGCAACGGCGCAAAGCTCGGCACCTTTCGGAGCAGGGTCGCGCTCTGTTCCGTACCGGTCATGTCACCAGGCCCGCCGGCCGGGACTCTGGGCTGACGGGATCGGCCTCGGCAGGCGGCACTGCAGCCGGGTGGCGCCGGTAGGAGATCAGCCCGGCTGCCATCAAGAACATGAGCAGCAGCCCTGCGCCGGCAATGGTCGGGTCGATGCCGACGGCGTCGGCGGTCGCACCCCAAAGGAGCGCGGCGAGCGGCGTCGCCGCCGCAGTGACAAAGAGATAGAGCGACAGGACGTGGTGCCGGTGCGAATCGGGCGACCCCACGTGCACCGAGGTGAGCAGCAGCGTCCTCCCGATCGATACCGCCAGGCCGAACAGCACGAGCAGGAAACCACCGACGAACAGCTCGTCGTCGAGCGCAAGACCAATCAGCAGCGCGCCAGAGGCGGCGTAGGCGATCGCAACGATCACGCGCGCCTCATGCCGCGCCCGTAGCCGATCGATGAGGAACATCTGCCCGACCGAGCCGAGCGCGACGCAGGCGACCAGGATGCCGAGGCGGTCGGCGGCATCGCGGTTCAGCGACTCTGTCAACGCGGGCATCAGCGGCACCAGCGGCAGTGCGAGGGCCTCGCCGAGGATCGCCGTGAAGATGGCCCAGCGCAACAACGGCAGTTCCCAGACGAAGTGCACGGCGTCTCGCAGGCGCGTCCGTTTCGCCGGCGGCCCCGCGCTCACCCGCCCCGCGAGCGTCACGACCGCGACCGCCATGGGGACGAACCCCACTGCGGCGATGAGGAACACAGGCGGGATCCCGAGCTGCGCGAGAAGGACACCGCCGAGGGCGGGGCCGGCGATGCGGGCGACGCTTGCTGCCCCCGCGTCCAAGGACACGACGTGCTGGAGGTGCTCCTTCGGGGCGAGCTTGTTGATCAGCAGCTGCGTTCCCACGAACGTGAGCGCCGCCGCGAACCCGTTGCTGATGCTGAACACGATCAGCCAGACCACGTCCTTGCCCGTCGTCTGCGTGACACTGGCGAGCACCATGGTCCCGGTGATCTGGAGCAGCAGTGCGCCGGCGAGCATGGTCCGCAGGCCCACGCGCTCCATCACCTGACCGGAGACGAGCCCGGACACGGCGAAGGCGAGCCCGAACGCGGCGGCCACCATCGCCACGGTCAGCGCAGACGTAGTCTGCTCGTAGGCGACGAAGCCCATCGTGAGGCCGACCATCATCGCCCCGGTCCGGGCGAGCAGCGCCGCCAACAGCATCGGAGCGAGACCCGGGACCTGCCGGACCGTGCCCACTTTCCCCTGCCGCGGCGGTGCCAAGCTGTGCCCCCCTGCTCGAGCGTTGACATATGCATCGTCACGACCATGGAGTGTCTGAAGTAGCGTGCACGCCGTTCTTCGAGCTGTCGGGACCACGGCGGATCAAGGTTGCTGACACGGCGACAGCACTTGTGTGCCGGTCTGCTCCTTACGCTTGGCATCGCGAGCGCGGTGATCGCCGCGCCGATCGCGGTCGCGCGCCCGTCGTCGGTCGTGTTCGTGACGGAGTGGGGCGACTCGGGCTCGGAGCCGGGGCAGTTCAGCTTCCCCCAGGACGTCGCGGTCGGCCTCTCCGGCGACGTCTACGTCGTGGACGGCAATGACAACAACCGCGTCCAGCGGTTCACGACCGACGGCGCGTTTCTCTCGACGTGGGGGAGTGCCGGCAGCGGCCCGGGGGAGTTCGCCACGCCGCAGGGCGTCGCCGTCGACGCCGCGGGCAACGTCTACATCACCGATACCGACAACAACCGGGTGCAGAAATTCACCGCGGAGGGCGAGTTCCTCACCGAATGGGGTGCGTTCGGGGGTGCCGACGGTCAGTTCAAGGTGCCACGTGGCATCGCGATCGACGCCGCCGGCGATGTCTACGTCGCCGAGATCGCCAACAACCGGGTGCAGAAGTTCACGGCCGACGGCGCGTTCTTGCTGAAGTGGGGCGTCGTCGGGTCCGGACCCGGCGATCTGAACGGGCCCGCCGGGGTCGCGGTGAGCTCGGATGGCGAGGTGTACGTCGCCGAGGCCTACAACGCGCGGCTGTCGAAGTTCACCGCGGAAGGCGCGTTCCTTGCCCTGTGGGGCGGTCTCGGGAGCGCACCCGGCCAATTCCGCTTGCCGTACGACGTCGCTGTCGACGCCCGCGGCGACGTCTACGTGACCGACTCCGACAACCACCGCATGCAGAAATTCGGGCCGGATGGCGAGCTCGTACTCGCGTGGGGCGGCCCCGGCCCCGGTCCGGGCCAGTTCCGCCAACCCCTCGGCGTGGCACTCGACGGCACGCTGGACGTCTTCGTCGCCGACAGCGGGCACGACCGCGTGCAGAAGTTCGCGCAGCCGGCGCCACCTCTTCCCGCGCCCGTTCCCCCCGCGGCCGTGGCGTCGCCGGTCACGGCCGTCGTCCGTTTCACCGGCTGAGCCGTAGTCTCGGCAGCGACGGCGGCTTTGCCGACCGTCGCCGCAGGAGCCGGAGCCTGCGACGGCGACCAAAGGGAGCGGTGGATGTGGGACCGGGTCGTCAGCCAAGAGCGCGCCGTCGGGCTGCTCCGACGCGCGGCCGAGCGCCCGCTCCACGCCTACCTGCTCGTGGGCCCGCGCGGGTCGGGGCTCGAGGACGCCGCCCGCTGCTTCGCGGCGGAGGTCATCGCCGACGGTGACCCGCGGGTGCAGGACCTCGTGCTGCGAGGCATGCATCCGGACGTCGTCGAGTTCGAGCCCGAGGGGAACCAGATCCTCGTCGCCCAGGCGCAGGGGATCATCCGAGAGGCGCACCGCTCGCCGATCGAAGCCGAGCGAAAGGTCGTCGCCGTCTTCGAGGCCGACCGGCTCAACGAGCAGGCTTCGAACAAGCTGCTGAAGACGCTCGAGGAGCCGCCGGCGCGCAGCACGATCCTGCTCGTCACGTCGTCGCCCGACGAGCTCCTCGAGACCGTTCGCTCGCGTTGCCAGCGCATCGACCTCGCGCCGCTGCCCGAATCCGCGCTGCGCGCCGCGCTCGTCGCGGAGGGCGCCGATGAGGAATTCGCGGCCCTCGCTGCGCGACTGGCCGGAGGTCGCCTGGATCGCGGCCGCGCGATGCTCGGCGTGCTCGGCGATGTTCGCCGCGCCTTCGTGACGGCGGCGGCCCACCTCGACGGGAGCGGCGGGGCCGCGATGCGCGCCGCCGACGACGTCATCGCGGCCTTGCAGGAGGCAGTCGCGAGTCTCGACGTCGACCACGCGGCCGAGGCGGAGGAGCTGGCGGCCGAGCTCGATCGCGCCGGCTATCCCGAACGGTCACGCGCAACGCTGCTCAGGCGGCAGGCAGAGCGCCACAAGCGGCAGCACCGCCGCGCCCGACGCGACCTGATCGTCGAGGGCATCACCGCCCTCGAAACCGTCTACCGCGACGCACTCGCCGGGCCCGACGCGCCGCGGCTCAACACCGACCAGCCCGTGCTGACAGTGACGCCGCGCGGAGCCGCAGCCGCGGTCGACGCGTGCCGCTCCGCCCGCGACGCGTTCGAGTTCAACCCGAACGAGAACCTGTTGGTCGAAACGCTCTTGATGCGCCTGCCGGCAGCTACTGGCCGGTAAGACCGAGTTTCTTCGCGCAGCCCCACGCTCCGAGACCCACGCCGGAGCGGATGCGCTCCGCCACCACGATCTGCTGCTCGCGTGTCGCCTGCCCGGCGTTCGGCGCGAACTCCGACCCGCCCCAGCTGCTCCAGGCCGCGTTGGAGAAGCCGACCCCGCCCGAGAACGACGGTCCGCGCATCGACCAGTTGCCTTGCGTCTCGCACGCGGCGATTCGGTCCCAGATGGAGTCCCGCGACGGCTTCTCGGCCGCCTGCCGTTCCGCCGCGTTCGCGAGCATCGCCAGCGAGAGGCGTTCCTGCGCGTCGGCCCGGGCCTGCACTGCTCCGCTCGCCGTCGCCAGCGAGGGCTCGATCGCGACGGGCGCCCGGCCGAGCGCTTGCGATCGTTGGGGCTGATCTGACGCGGCGGCCACGCCTGCGAGGGCGCCGACTGCGCCGAGCACGCCAGCCACGGCCACCGCCTCCAGCGCACGGCCGGACCGGCGTCGCCGGCGCTGCTGGCGTCGCTGGCGTCGCTGGCGTCGAGTCACGGACCCCTCCTCGCCGGGTGGGCGCGGCAGGGCCCCGCGCCATTTGTACGGATTCGAGAAGTATGGGTACCCAGCCCGAGGGCACGCAAACTGGGAAAGTGCCCGCCGTAGACTGCGCAGCCGCGCCGGGATAGCTCAGCTGGCAGAGCAGCTCACTCGTAATGAGCAGGTCGTGGGTTCGAGTCCCACTCCCGGCTCTATGGCCCCTGACCAGGGGTTACGCGCCGCAGCCAGATTGTACAATGGACCCTGAGTCGATTATTGTACGAGCGTGGCCACAGCCCAGCAGGCGAAGAAATCCGCTCCGGGGTACCTCCGGGAGCTCATCCCGTCGTGGCAGACGGGCCTCGAGGCCGAGAACCGGGCCGACAAAACCGTCGCCAACTACCTGGCCGCCGCCGACCAGCTCGTCGCTTTCCTCGAGAACCAAGGGATGCCGACCGACGCGGCGGGTGTCCACCGCGAGCACGTCGAGGCGTTCCTTGTGGACCTCAAGCGGCGGGGCCGGTCCCCGTCGACGGTCGCTACCCGGTTCAGGGCGCTCCAGCAGCTCTTCAAGTGGCTCGCCGAGGAGGGCGAGATTGTCGAGTCCCCGATGCGCAACATGCGCCCGCCGACGGTCCCTGAGGCGCTCGTACCCCACCTCTCCGAGGATGCTCTCAAGGCGCTCCTGGCGACGTGTAGAGGCCGTGGATTCGAGGAGCGGCGCGACGCGGCGATGCTCATGCTGTTCATCGATACCGGGATGCGCCGCGCTGAACTCGCCGGCCTGCACGTCGGCGACATCGACAAGACCACGAGAGTCGCACTCGTCGAGGGCAAGGGCAGCCGACCCCGGGAGTGTCCGATGGGGGCGAAGGC
>JALZAA010000433.1 GCA_030948625.1 Actinomycetota bacterium | reverse complement strand
GACGAGCGTTATGTCGCCAACGCAGTCGCGCGCTCTGCAGACGCTGCGATGTGAAAGCGATCGTCGTAGCGGCCGCGACTTAGGGTGCCGCTGACTCGAACGCGTATGGTTCACCGCGCGTCGCCCGCACCCGCCTCAAAGCCTAGGATTTCGGACCGATGCCACAGCCGAACCCGAAGGCCTTCGTTACCTGGGCTCACCGTGAATCCGGATGGAACGACTCGCAAGCTAACGCTTGGGCAAAGGAGGTCTACACATTCGCGGTGCTATTGCGGGGCCACGGTATCGACGTCGACCTCGACCTGTTTCACCAGTCGGAGCCCGGCATCGATTGGACCCGCTTCGGCCCCCTGCGGATCAGAGATGTCGAATGGGTGATCGTGGTCTTGAGCAGGGCGTGGCGGGAGTGCTGGGAAGGTAGGAACGCAGCTTCCGTGGGAGCAGGTGCCGTCGCTGAGGCCGACGTGCTCCGGAGCATCTTCGGGGACAGTCAGCAAGAGTTCCATCGGAAGGTCGTGCTGGCGACCCTGCCCTCTTTTCGCGACGACGACGTCGTGCCAGATGGGTTGGACGGCGTTCATCGGTTCAGCATTCGCGAGCTCACGTCTGAGAAAGTGTTGCCCGTCGTGCGGCTGCTCGTTGGCAAGCCGGAGTACCCGGCGGGACCGCTCGGACAGCTACCCGAGCTTCCTCCGGTCAAGCCACTCGCACCGGCTCTCCCGCGCGCCAACGCATCAGCGGACCTGTCGGCGGCGCTCGATACGACGCTACTGCCAGGTCGGATCTACCCCTACATGTACATGCCTGCGATCGACACCACCGAGAAGGCATTTTGCGTCCGCTCGGCTGCTGCCCTGCGCTTGCCTCAGGACCACGACCTGGATCTGGGGAGCGCCGAGGAACAACTCCTCGTGGTCACTGCATCCGCCTCGAAGCTCGATGCATGGATAGCCGACGCCACCTCGCGCCAACGAAGGCCGCACAACGATTCCCGTTGGCTTGCCGTCTCCCCGACGAACAGCACCGTAGTCACCCTTCAACTCCCCCCCGTTGAGCTGCTGTTCCACCCTGAGCGGACGATCGAGGGCCGCTTGGGCTACAACCTCAGGCCATATGGATCGGCAGGCGCTACCGGGATGGTCTGGGTCAATGTCGATGTCATCGTCCGGCCGACGCAAGTGCCGATCCCGAACCGCTGGCCACTCAGCCTCGAGGACCTCTTTTCCGTGGTACTAGCCGAGCTCTCGTCGCTGCTCGATGACGGACTTGTCGGAGCTGGGCTTCCTGGTGACTCACCATCGGGGTTGTTGGCGGTCGCGACGGTTGTTGCGACCGCTGGCGCTCCGTTCGGGGAGTTTGTGCCCCTACTGCGCCCATCGTGGCGCCAGGCGGAAGGTGCAACCGAGCCCCTCGGCGGCGAGTGGACGTTCCGCGATTACGTGGATGTCACCGATCCGGTTCAGCGAGAACGCACGGTCCGCGGTTGGATCAAGCGTCTGGTGCGCGACGCGGGCGTCAGCGGGCACGAGGCAGACGTTGACAACTTCGGGGCCCACTGAGCCTGCTCATCTTCGAGGGACGGTCACGGATCCAGCTTCGCTGCCAACGTGCGCGTGGTGGCTGGTGGCGCCTTATGCGCCCTCGATGAGGAAGGCGCGCTTGAAACGATGCTTAGGCTGTCGCAGTCTTAGACGCCACGTTCGACGATGGATCTCAATGTCAACCGGAAAGAGCAACCGTCCCAACATCAACCTACCGTCCGGCTCCCAGGCCGAGATGTACCTCAGTCGGGCGCTCGAGGAGTTCCATCGCGCCAGCAACGGCCCCGACCTCTGGGTTGAGGAGGACCCGTTCCTCTCGGGAAGCTTCCTAGCCGAAAGCCAGGCGCTCATGGCTGCGCAGAACCGGAGGCTCCAGGCCTTGCGGACATCGGTGCTGTTTGCCGCCATCACAGTCGAGGCATTCGCAAATGAGTTTTCGGCCGAAGCGCTCGGCGCACCGACTGCGCGAATGATCGACAAGCTCAGCCCGGCGGACAAGATCGAGACTGCGATCCGGTTAGCCACCGGCGACAACACCATTCTTGATCGAGGACGCAATCCGATGCAGACGATCACGGCGCTGATCGGGACCCGCAACCGCCTCGTTCATCCAAAGCCGACAAACGGACTGGCGGCCTGGACCCAGGCGCTCGAAGACTCGGACGAGGAAGCGTTCGGCCCGAAGGTTGCGGAGCAGGCGATCCTCGCGGTCGCAGACCTGATCGTCCTCTGCGTTCCGTGCCTGCCTCACCCAAACATCCGAGGCGGCCTGGCGAAGATGATCGTTCAGAACAAAGACTTGCTCACCGCGCATCGCCAGTCGGTCGGTCCGACGATTCGAGACCTGCCGACGAAGGACACCGAGGGAACCGCGCCGCTGCACCACCAGATGCGCGCTCGGATAAGGCCACGGAAGACCGGCCCCGCGGGCGACACCGGGACAACAGCGCCGGAAGCCGAGAGGGCAGGCGTCGATGACCCAGCCGCCAGATAGTGATCCGCCGCCCGTCCGCTGTTCAAATACGACCGATCGCCGGTCCGGAAGTGAGCCCGCAGCCTAGGAACACCAGTTGCTTCTGCTCGAGGTCGTCGAGCGACCGGCGGCGGCACCGGACTCGCGTGGCAGTCGAGCCTCGCGTCGGCGCATGGATGATCGCAGCGCCACCTACTGGTCCAGAGGCGCTAGTCAGCTGACCGCTTTTGCATCATCACTTTCGCGTAGTCGATGCCGACGACCTAATCATGCCTTTGTCAACGTTCCGCGCTCCGAACGGTCGACGCGTAATGCCGTTGGCCGCGCATCGTTCGCAGCCACCGGGGTAGTCTGGGCATGCCGGCAGCGGCGCCTGTCGAATGTCGTCGCGAGAACTGTCGGGATAGGCCGCTCGTGAACGGGTCGGATTACCTCGGTGTTCTCGATTCCCCGGAGGTATGCGGAGGCGGTGCTCGGGTCGGCGTGACCCAGCTGCCGCTGAATCACCAGGAGCGGAGCGCCTCCCGAGACATCTCACCGGCATCCGCGCGCCGGAGCTGATGGGGAGCAAACCTTCGTCGAGCGCCGGCCTGTCCGCGATGCGATGCAGCTGTACTCGGATGCCCGCAGCGGCACAAGGCCGGCGCGGGACAATGCTGAATCTAAGTGTGTGCTCGGAAGTGGCTGAGCTGCATCAACGTTGAAGTCGTGAATCTCAGAAGCTAGCCCTCGCCGAACTCCTCACCCTCAAGCCGCGCCTCCTCGATTCGATCATGGGCTCGTCGACGCAATTCTTCAAAGAAGGCCTGGCCAAGGGATCCTGGGGCGAACAGCCGCGCGGCGACAGCAGCCTTTTCGCGGGTGACAACGTCGCGCGGACATGGCTCACCGAGGGTGCGACTGAAGTCGCCGGAGTTCGCCGCGGCCGACAGCGACGAGCGAACAAGCTTGAGGTGCTCGTCATCGACGGCGGCGGCACGCTCCAGAAGGGAGGAGACGAAGTCCGGCCTATCGAGCACAGCGCCCCAAGCGATGTCCTCGACGAGCGCCAAGACATCGAGCATCCGGTCAGGATCGTCGAACCACTCCTCGATGACGCGGAGGTTCTCGTCGAGATCGCGAGCAAGCGACCAGAAGAATCGCGCGAGTTCGGTGTCGTTCATGTCATCTAGCAGAAGACCATCCCGGAGCTGCCGAAGCAGCAGGATGCGTGCTTCGCCATGACGTTCACCCAAGGCGTCTCCTTCGAAGTGGTACGGCACGGCGTGATAAGCCATCGACCACGGGCGAACGAGGCGACGGAGAAAGAAGTCGACCACTGCATCGGGGGCGTCGCGAGCGATGTTCGCCAGAAAGACCGTGGCGTGATACGGCAGGTCGTTTACCGCCTGCAGCTTCTCGAAAAGCTGCCCGATCTCCGCGGCCGACAGCTCCATCGATGACCGACTGATGCCGGCAAACAGCTGTTCTGCCGCGTCCGAGTCGATGCCGATTTCGGCAGCCAGGGCATACGGCTTGGCGCGCAGCGGATACCGATTGGCAAACCGCAGGACGGCGAGTAGCGCCGAGTTCAGCACGACCGGATCGGAGTCGACCACGTACTCCGCGAGCAGGGCCTCTTCCGCCGTGTTGCTGTCATCAACCCAATCGCAGCCGGCGACGTACACCGCAACGGATCGTCGAAGCGCGGGGACCTGACTCATTCGCTCGACGAGCTCGGCCTGGCGCGCAGGTTCGGCTTCGCGAAGTGGTCCCAACGCAGCGGACACAAGCGGCTGAAGAGGACTCATCGGTTCGTGTAGGACGGTCTCGACGATCTCCACCGCGAGCCCGGGGATCTCCTTGGCAACTTGGAAGATGAGCGGGCCGGCGTCCGCGGACTTACCCGTGGCTAGACACGCGAGCGTCAACAGATCTGAGAGGAGTGCTACTGCGTCCGACGGTTGCATTGTTTCGAGGGCCCTGACCGCTGCCGCCATCCGGCTCTCTGGCCCGTCCCCTACCCCAAACTCGTAGGGATGGGTTACTGCCAGAGCAACCGATTCCTTGTCTCCGATAGGCCGGTCGAGAATCGCTTGGGCGCGCTCGCGGATCTCCTTCCAGGCGCTCCGTTCCGCGTGCCACGCTACGCCTTGGCGGATGTTGCCCGGGATAAATGGATCGGTCGTCTCGTCGAGGATCTGGTCCAACGCATCGAACAGCGCTCGCTGTTCCGGAAGCCACTGGTCGAGGCTCTCCTGCGTGAT
>JALZAA010000416.1 GCA_030948625.1 Actinomycetota bacterium | reverse complement strand
GGTCTAGAAACCGCGAGATCGACAGCAGGTCTTCGCCGAAGATTTCATCGACCACCGGGTTGTCGAATCTGGTCAATGACATGAGCACGCGCTCTTCCTTCTCACGGTCACGCTCCGTCCGGAGGGCCTCCTTGTCCTTGTTGCTCGTTGCCCCGTCGATCAAAAACTCCCACATGGCGTCGCCGAAGGGCTCGTGTTCATATTCAAAGTCGTTGCCCCATTCGTCATCATGGAACCAGATCAAGCGGTGCTTTTGCCTGTACAGATGAAGGGGCATGACCGTTACGCGGATCGTCGGCTCCCGACGAGCGGTGACAACCGGTGGGCCGCTGATGTGACATGACTCAACGATTCGTACCTGTCGATCGTCCTTCAGGAGCGCTTCGTCGATCAGGTCGATGTAGTTCTTGATGAGCTTGTGGTGATGGGGCGCGTTTGGACTGTCCGAAGCGAAGAGGAACTCGATAGCCACTTCGCCCCTGAAGTACTTCACCTTGGACCTCTCCATGGCCTTGGCCAGCGCTCCGCGAAAATCAGCCGAGGCCTTGGCTGCATTGAGTCGGCCCTTCTGGAAAGGCTCCTGCTCGACGAAGGCCGCAACGATTCTTCGCGTTCGAAACGGAAAGTGGAACTTCTTCAGTTGTAGGTATTCGAGCCTCATCGCATTTGTTCGCGCTCACCATGCGCCGTGGTCGAAATCATGTCGGCCGTCGACGAGTTAATTGTTCCGACCTTCGCTCACTACCTAATTGCAACATGAGCGCCCCCGCTCGTAAACGCAGTTACGCCATCGCGTGTGCATCGCGTCAAGTGAGCTAAGTGGATTCGAACCACTTGTTCTCTGTTGTTGACGCGCGTCGCGTCGAGTTTGGGGCTTGCGCGCGGGGTTAGCGACGAACGAGTTATGACTTGCGACAGCCGTCTAAGCGAGAACGATTCTCAATGTGGTGGAGCTAACGAGACTGCTTTCGAACCATCGACTCACGTCAACGCTCGATGCCATCTGGGAGCACCTCGGAAAGTGGTCGCCAGGCGACAAGGGTCGAGCAGCTCGTGTTAGTCAGTCTCGCTCCGCCTAGCGGTCCGGCCGAGAGCGGACGACGACTTCAAGCTCCGGGTCGTGATCGATATGCGGATCACCGGCAATCACCAAGTCGGCAGATCGTTCCGGATGTTCCGCTACTACGTAAGCATCTTCGTTTCGCATCCAAGCTTCCCACTGACCGCGCATCGCCTCACCATCTCTTTGGAGTCCGCGAGCAAGTCGCACGGCACGAGCGGCATCAACCCAAATTCGGTAGGCCAGGAAGCGCGCGAACGCCCTCCTTGTTGCGGACACGCCCTCCAAAACGACGACAGGCGTCGGCGAGACGTTGAGCCACCCCCCTGCCGTGCGCTTCTCCCAGTCGAAGCCCCGGAATCTCGCCGCATGACCACGGGATAGTGGTTCAAGCGCCTCAGAGATGAGCTGGGGGTACCAGTCGAGCGGATTGTCCCAACTAGCGAAGTCGTCCGTGTGGACTGTCGCGGCCTCGCCGAGATGTTGCACTATTCGAGCGGCAATCGTCGACTTGCCTGAGCCACCTAGACCGTCGATGCCGACTATGTGCGGTTCGACACCGCTCGGCTGTCTACTCGATGTGATGCGAGCACACAGGTCATCGAGGGAGAGCGTCTGCTCGGATCGTGATTGGCCCTTGCTTGTCACTTTCTTCGATTGTCTCATGTTGCGGGCGTTTCAAGAACTGGCCTTCACTGCACCGCATCTCGAGAGCGTGCAGGCGACACTCGCCATTCCTCGTTTACTCATTTCTTTTGACTCATGAAGCGCGACGTTGTGCAAGCGTCATCACCTACGTCGCTGAACATTGATACGGCGACGTAGCACCGCGAGTTGGACCTTGGGTCCACTAAGCCAACTGGCGCCTCCGACCGAAAGCTCCGGCAACCCGAGGCGCCGCTCTTAGTGAACCACGATTTCGCCGATTGTTGAAGGGTCGACGCCCGTGCGACTCCGTTAGTCGTCCGCCGAACTTCCCGCTGCTGCGCCATGGCCATCTAGTACTTGTAAGAGCGTGCGCACTGCCGAAGTGAACTGCGTCCGAACGCGACGCCAGTTATCAGCGAAGTTACGTCTATGCGCGGCCGCGATCTCTGGGCGCCGCAACTGGACTTGTGGAGATGAAGAGGTTGTTGCGACCTCGGTATGGATCGACGGTTGTGCCTTGCCCTTGAGTGGTTTCGGAGCCGAAGGCCACAAAGTGTGTGCCGAAGGCGGCGACTGCGCTGAGGCCCGTACGCGGCGCGAAGGCGGTCCCGGTGTTTGCTACCGGCTGCCAGGAGTGTCCGTCGTTTGAGACGGACATGATGCCGTCAACAGCCGGTTCATAATCGCCCCGAATGCCCACGGCGACGAGTGACTGGCCGCTCGTGGCGATGGAGGTGTAGCTCGCCATCCCGGCGGGCGCGGACGCCGCGGCTTGGCGCCAGTGTCGGCCGTCGGATGAAGTCCAGATGGCTGCACGTGCAGGCCCCGTCGACCTCGGGGTGAGTGGGTTCTGAGTTCCGACGGCAACGAGCTGGCTGCGGTAGCTGACCACCTGCGCGAATACGCCCGGTTCCGTAGCGATGCGCTGCCAATGGGCGCCGTCAGGCGATTCAAAGATCACGGTGGCATTCCCGACGCTCGCGGTGGCGATGATCGCTCCACGGTGGGCAACGACATCGGTCAATGTCCACGAGGACGGGCCCTTGCCAAACGCCTTTGTGGCGTTGACGCGCTTCCAGTGGGTGGCATCGCTCGAGGTCCAGATGGCGGGCTCGTAGGCACGGCTCACCAGCGTGGACCCTTGGAACTGACCAGCGAACACCCTTCCCACAGCAATTAACCCAGGCCCGCCTCGGGTCACGGCCTGGATTGATCCCCTCGTTGGCGTCGAGTCCTGGGCCGGGATGAAAGGCGTCGGGGGCTCCAAGGCGGGATCACGCACCCGGCTCCAATGCTGGCCGTCGGGCGAGGTCCAGATCGCAGCGACGGCCTGGCCGGAGGCAGGATCAACGGCCTGGCCGGCGGCGACGAATCCGCGGCCCGCCGCGGTGACGTCGCTGATGTAGCCCTCCTGGAACGAGGAGGAAACGTCGAGTTCAGCCGGGTCGAGGACCGGCGTCCAGGTTTGGGCGTCACGTGAGAACCAGATTCCCCGTCCCACCGCCACGACGCCTTTGGGCGACGAAGCCGAGGCGTTCACTTTCGCGTCGCTCAGCGCATCGATGCGTGTCCAATTCGTCGGCAAGCCCTTCCGGTCTTGGCTGCCGCTGGTGACGCTCCCGACGCCGCTGTCGCTGGAGCGCCACGCGAGCCACGCGGCCGGGACGGCGGCCAGCACGACCACAAGCACCACTGCCGCCACCAGACCCCAGCGCCGCCGGGAGCGCGCCGGCGCTTCGCCGGCTCGGCTCACCTCGTCCGCGGTGACCGGCTCAATGCGATACAGAACCGCCGTCGCGTACGCCCGCAGCTGCGCCTCGATCTCAACCATCGACCCGCACCTTCAACAGACCGCGCAGCCGCTCCAGGCCACGCGCGACGTGATTGCGAACAGTGGACACCGACACCCCCATCACGTCGGCAACCTCGTCGTAGGACCAGTCCCACCCATGCACCAACAACACGGCGACCCGCTGACGCTCCGGCAGCTCGCGCAACGCCCTGGGCAAGCCCGGCTCGACCTCCGGGATCGAGATCGGCGCATCAGGAAACACCGGCCGGACCCGACGATACCGGGCTCGACTGCGACCGACTCGGTAGAGATAACCGGCGGGATTCTCCATGCCAGACACCCGATCCCAGTGCTGCCATGCATACGCCAGCGCCTCCGCCGTCGCATCCCTCGCCTCTTCGACTCCGCACAACGCCGACAACGCACGGCGCAGCCTCGGCTCCACCGCAGCGACAAACGCGCTGAACCCCTCGGCACGTTCCGACACCCGGCTCCGATCGCGACCTCTACTTCATAAAGGTCCCAGACGCGCCTAGCCGTCACAACAAATGCCTGTCCGCGACCACAAGTGTTCTGCGGCCATTGATGCCTACAAGGCCTGGTGCTTCCGAGCGGAGCCGTGGGTCCAGCCGAGAGTGCGACACTTCGCCGCAGCCCGATCCGGGGTCTTACCCCGGTCGGCATCGCTCGTAGCGGAATGGAACGTAGGCATTCACGACGTCCCACGGGATGAGGTAGTTATCGAGATACGCCGTACCGTCATCGAACCTATGGCGATACTCCTCGGCCACCTCCTGTGGCATGTCGACAATGACCAGCCAGTCACCCTCGGCGCTGCCCGTCGTTGCGCTCTCCTTGGTGGAGCACAACCATGCCGGTTTGGGCGAATCTGCGAGGTGCGAGACGGCGAAGCCGTGCTTCATGATGCCGTGAGCTCCAGCTTCGTCAGTTGCGTGGTACAGCTCCACGGAGGGGAAGCATGCATCCGGTCGATCAGTTCCGACAGGAACTCGCACGACTCGACCGCTATCCCACCGGCGTCGTGCCGGTACCAAGACCGATCGATGGAACGGCGTTCTTTGCGGCCGGCTCTGGCCTGTACTGCGAGAGCCCTCCGTCAATCGCCGGCCTCCCGCGCTTCCCGTTCGACGGGGTGATGTTCGTCGGCCACAACCTCGACGCCGAGGGGCCATATCACCGGCGCCTGGAACTGGGGATTGCGCACGGGGACCGCCTGCGTCCAATGAGGACGTGGCGCGGGCTGTACCAGCTCCTCGACACAGCTGAACTCGCAGCTAGCGAGTGCTATTTCACGAACGGGTACGTGGGCCTCGTCGCTGGCGACAAGCCCACCGGACTGTTTCCGGGCGCACTCGATGCGCAATTCTCGTCGTGGTGCCAGCGGTTCCTACGTTTTCAATTGCTCGCCATGAAGCCCACGGTCATCGCCACAATTGGGGCCGAGGCTCGACGCTTCGTCGGTCTCTTGTCGTCAGGCCTCCATGCCTGGCGGCGGGGACCGAGTATGTCAGTCAACCGCGCTGAGATTGAAGGGCACCGATTCGCGGCTATCGCTCTGGCACATCCGTCGATGTACCCGGCGAGCGCGCGTCACCGATCGTTCCAAGGCGAGCGCGGGATGCGGGCCGATGCGGCCCTGCTGCGCGCGGCCATCGTGAGCAGTAACTCGGGACGAGACGACGCACAACACGTATTCGGCCACTTCGATCCGGCGAGAGATACTTGAGTCCTACTGGGTGCGATCAACGGGTAAACCTCGAGATCGCGAATGCCGGGCTGGCGACGACGAGGAGGACTGATGATGCCATCCCTCAACTGGCATGACCTTGACAGCTTCGAGCGCGGAGCGTTTTACCGGCATATGGACTCGGGCGAGACGGTGCAGTTCGTTGGCGTCGCTTCCATGCCCGAACTGGACGGCGAGGATGTCGGCGTCTTCCGCTTCGTGGAGGGCGGCAGGTGCCTCATCGCCACGAAGCGGCGCTACGAGCAGGGAGAGACGTTCACACCAATCGCCGAATACCAGGAACAGGACGAGGCCACGACGGCCGAATGGCGCGCCTTTGTCGAAAGGGACGAGCCATGAACTCTGGGGTCCGTGCCTCCAGGATCCGGATTTTGAGCGTTCAGCACGCAGAGCATGACGCACCACGCGGAATGGACGCCGCGGCACCACCGTGCTCGTCTAGCCGTTCGGCGCGATCGGATGAGGATGGAGCGCCGAAGGCAGTGAGGTTCGAATAAGTTGCGCCGGCCTCCTGAGCGACCGGAAACGCAATACCACGTCCGACGTGCGCAAATGGCTTGAGAAAGCCAGTTGCGCCCTTAACAGGACGCTATTCGAACCCTGCCATTCGCGGACAGATCGCCCAACTTGCGAGCGCCGTGGCGATATTGCTGAAGCACTGAGGGGTTCGAGTCCCATCAGGTGGAGCTAGTGGGCTGGTACTCAAAACCTCGACAACAGTCGAGCGAGCCCTTTCAGCAGCTGCTCCAGATGTATGAAGACGGCAAGCTGCCTGGTTCGGGGCCTCACCTCGACATCAATCGACCGGCTCGGCGCTCCCGCTAGTCCGGTTCCTATTGTCTCACGAAGCGGGCTAATTCGGCTGCCGTGGTCGATGACTGATGTCTATTTTGGCAAGCGGGGTGCCTTGGCTCGTCGATCGAAACCTCGATGCCCCGCATGGACCTCAGGGCCCGAATCTCAACTCAATGAGAGCGTTCACAACCGAGGGCTGCAGCGTCACGCCCCGGTATCGGCCCATCGGCGGTGTACCGGGCGATCGAGGTCCTGTCGGCGAGGGTCACGTTGGCGGCGTCGTCGCCGGCCAGCTCGTCACTACGACCTCGTGGAGATCAAGGTCGCGATCCGGGCTAATGGGCTGCGGCCGCTCAGTGCACGAAGAGGGCGCCGTCTCGCTCCACGACCTGAGCGGCCCCATCAACGAGTACGAGATCGCTGCCTAACCGCCTCGCGCTCATTCAGTTCGCCTGGGTACCGAAGACCCCATCGCGTGGTGACCTGCGCGTTCACTGGACCGTCCCGCGCCCAACCGGTTCGGTCGCCTTATCAGTCGCGCACCTTCTCGAGAGGCCGAATCGCCGAGTTACGCGGCGCGGCTGAACCCTCAGAGCACGCGCCGAGTTTCCGGCACCCACAGGTGCCTACTACGCCTTAACCGCCTCCCGACCCTTGGGCGCACGGCGCCGTTCGCTCGCCACGATTCGGCGCGGTACCTCGATCGCGGACGTGAAGCACCGTTCCTAGCAGCTTTGGTCAGGAGACTCGTCGAGGCGAGGGTCGCGACTCCACGAACGCGCCAAGGACTAAGCAAGAATGGGCTTCACCGTATTCGGCGTCTAACGATCTAGAATGGTGAACCCGACACGCTTGACGTCCGCCTCGTAGTCGCCGTGCGACTCGAAGCCCGCCACGACCCGCGCGATGTGATACTCCCATTGCGTGACGTACTCACCGATGATCTCGGGCTCCGTGATCGAGTCGGAGTGGTACATCGCGTGTGGTGCTGGCAAGAGCGCGCGTCCACCGTCGGCGTTGTAGACGAGCTCTCGGTCAACGAGTGATCCATCCCAAAACACGTCGACCCACGAGCCCGTGACGGTCTTGTCCGCGAATCGCTGGGCCCAATCGAAGCTCAGCTTCTCTGCTCCACCATCACTGTTCGGCATGAAGTCGAACCCACAGGCGATCCCAAGCGCGACGTCGGGCTTGTAGACGCCACGAATGGTGTGAGAGTTGACCTCGAGGCCCCAGCGATCTCCGCCTCCGCCCTTCCAGACCGACAGCTGGTCAAGGTAGGAGGGCCCGCTATTGGCGCCCCAGCAGACGATCACGTTCCAGTCGTCCACGCCGGAGTCGACGATCTGCTGCCGCACCTCGTCCAGACTCGGCAAACTGGATCCCTCTACCGTTCGAACAGGCGTCGCCGCATCGCAACACCGGCGGCGTACGCCGTGGCGTTTGCTGTCGGCCGGCGCCCGATCGCTGCGTCGAGTTGCTCCGCAATCAGGAGGGCGTCGACCGCCCTTATCGGCTCTCCTGCGGCGGCGGCTTCTGGCGAGATGACGTCAGACACGGTCCTCACCACCGGATCGTCCCTAAGCGCCACCTTGATCTCCTCCACTACCGCATTCAGCACCGGCACAGCGATGCCCCGGACCTCCTGCTCCCCGTCCTGGTCGACCGCTGCTCGGAGCGTCCTGATGAGCGCCTCGACACGCTCCTTCGCCTTGTACGGATAGTCGCTCATGTTCGGTTCACCGCTCGCGCTGCCAAAACGCTGCCATCCAGCACTTGAACGAGTATCGCGCTGGTTTCGGGTGCTCTCTCCCTGCCCGAGAGCGGCTGGGGCCGCTGCCCCCATACAAGGGCAGGTCCGGCAACATGGTCTCAAGGGGGACTGATGGCCGACGTGAGCTACGTGTACGAATGCGACCGCTGTAGCGAGCGCGTCACCGTTCCACGGCCCGTCTTCGACAAGAGCCTTTGCCCACACCCGGGCCCAGACGGCGGACGGTGCCTCGGGCATCTTCAGTTGCTCGAAGCCGACACCCCGGACAGCAACGCGCCCAGAGCTGGATAACTTCGCGCTGGGGGGGCGACGAGCTCGAACCCGTCGAGCCCGGATGATGCGCGCGACGGCCTGTGATCACGCGTCCTAGCGCGCGCATCGTTTTCGCGAATTGAGCTACCTGAAGGCGCGAGGACCGCTTCGCGGAGCATGACCCGCCTCTCGAACGAGAAGCCTCACCGGTCAGCTCGTGCCGAGCCCCGATGGTGGCGTGTTGAATGCGGGGTGGCGCAGTTTGGACATGGCTCGAACCTGGAGTTGTCGGATTCGTTCCTTGGTGAGGTTGAAGTGTTGGCCGACTTGTTCAAGGGTGCGGGGTTCGCCGCGATCGAGCCCGAAGCGCAGCGTGAGGATCTCGCGTTCGCGGGCCGGTAGCGGCGCCAAGAGTTTGGCGACCTCGCGGGGTAACAAGGCGGTGGCGGCGGCTTCGAAGGGCGATGCGGCTGATCGGTCGGCCACGACGTCGGCGAGTTCTGTGTCGCTGTCGGCGGAAAGGGGTTCGGAGAGCGAGACCGGGTCGGTCCCGCGGCGAAGGATGACGCTGACATCGTGCTCCGGGAGCTCAAGTTCGGCCGCGACCTCCCCGAGTGTTGGCGTGCGGCGTAACTCGGCTTCGAGGCGTGCCCACGTCCTTCGGGCCCGGAGGAGCTGCTCGGCGGCGTTGATCGGCAACCGGATCGTGTGGGCGGTCCTGGCGATGC
>JALZAA010000407.1 GCA_030948625.1 Actinomycetota bacterium | reverse complement strand
GCGTGAGCCCAACACCTGCTCGACGGTGACCTCGCCCCGGAACATCGCGTTCGGGTTGTCGACGCCGTGCGCTCGGTTCTTCACGACGACCTGCGCCAGCTGCTCCTTCGTGACGCCCGACTCGCGCATCAGGCGCTGCGCCCGCAGCGACAAGTACGCCGGCGTAGCCGCCAATCCCGCTTCTTCACGCCACGGCTCGAAGAACGACGACCGGATGATGCCGCGCGGCATCTTCTCGATCCCGAAGACGAGGGCGCAGTCGTACTGCCGGGCGCGGATGGCGCCCGCCGCCAGCATGAGGGCAGCGCCGCCGCTCGCGCACCCGGCCTCCACGTCGACGATCGGCACGCCGGTGAGCCCGAGCGCGGCGAGCACCTTGTGCCCGGCAGCCACGCCCGCGTAGGCGGTGCCGCAGAACGCGGCCTGGAACGGGGGTTTGCCCGCGTCACGGAGCGCAGCATCAACTGCGGCGACACCGAGATCGGTCACCGTCTTGTCCTCGAATCGGCCGAAGGGATGGATGGCGATGCCGGCGATCTGCACGGGACGGGTCATGGGGCTGCGGCAGGGACGAAGGTGTAAGTCACGACCGTGGTTCCGTCGTCGTCGGTGTGCAACGGCACGGTCGAGAACCGGACCGGCATGCCGAACGAGAGCCGGGCGGGATCTGGTTCCTCGACGCGGGTGATGACACGGATGCCTTCGGGGAGCTCGACGACCCCGAAGCCGAACGGCACGTCGCCGCGGTACCCGGGGGGTGGTGCCGTGACCGCCGTCCAGCCCCAGAGCGTCCCGGTGTGCGACAGCGCGACGCGCTCGACCTCTCTCGCGCCGCAGTACGGGCAGATCGCGGCGGCGGGGAAGTGGTATCGGGAGCACGAACTGCAGCGGCCGCCGATGAGGTGCTCGTCGGTGAAGAGGCCGTCGTGGACGGGTCGCTGGGGCATCAGATGACCCCGTCGGACCGGAGCGCGTCGAGCTCGGCGTCCGAGAGGCCCAGCACCCCGCCGAGGACCTCGCCGGTGTGCTCGCCGAGGCGCGGGGCACCGGACGGCGCGACCGGCGTTTCGCCCGCGAAGCGGGGGAACGGCGCCTGCTGGCGCGTCGAGCCGGCGACGGGGTCGTCGACCTCCACGAGGTCGCCGCGTGCGGCGAAATGCGGGTCGGCGAACATGTCCGTGGCCGTGTACGCCGTCGCGACGGGCACGTCGCAGGCGACGCAGGCTTCTTCCACCTCCGCTGCCGTACGAGCGCGGGTCCATTCGGTGACGATGCCGTTGATGACGTCGCCGTGGGCGGCCCGCTCGGCGAGTGTCGTGAAACGGGGATCGTCGACCAGGTCCGACCGGTCCATCGCCTTGCACAGGCGAGCGAAGTTGGCGTCGCTGCCGGCCACGATGCAGACGTACTTCCCGTCCGCGGTCGGGTAGTTGTCGAGCGGTGCCGAGTTGGCCAGACGGTTGCCCTCGCGCTCGCGGACCACGCCGAGCCGGTCGTACGCGGCGATCGTCCATTCGAGGACGCGCAGCGGCGCGCCGTACAGGGCGGCATCGATGACCGCGCCCTCGCCGGAACGGCGGGCGTCCCGCGCGTACAGCGCCGCCACCGCGGCGTGGGCCGAGAACACCCCGGTGAGGTAGTCGGAGATCGTCACGCCGACGCGCACGGGCGGGCGGTCGGGGTAGCCCGTCAGCTGGAGGAGGCCTCCGTAGCCGATGCCCATGCGGTCGAGCCCGGGGCGCGCCGCGTACGGGCCGTCCTGGCCGAACGCGCTGATGCGCACTACCACGAGCTTCGGGTCGAGGTCTCGGGGGCCGATGTGCCACTGCTCGAGCGTCCCCGGCCGGAAGTTCTCGACCACGACGTCGGCCGTCGCGGCCAGCCGGCGGAACAGGTCCTGTCCCTGCTCGCGCCGCAGGTCGAGGGTCACGCTCTTGCGGCCGCGGCCTTCGACGGCCCAGAACAACGAATAGCCGGCGCCGTCGTCGTCCTCGACGAACGGTCCAATCTCACGCATGAAGTCGCCGGTGCCGGGCTGCTCGATCTTCACGACCTCGGCGCCCATCTCACCCATCACGCCGGCGCAGAAGGGGGCCGCGATGCGCGTGCCCAGGTCGAGGACGCGCACGCCCTCGAGCGGGGCTGCCATCAGGTGCGCTCCGACGACTCGCCGCGCTGCTCTGCCCGCACCGCGTCCATGCCGCCGCGCTTTCGGGCATCCATCGCACCCAGGGCCGTGGCGGTGTTGCTCACGAACTGGTGGACCATGAAGTGGTAGCGCCACGACTCGCGCTGGCCCTGGAAGTCGAGCATCCGGTTGATCGAGTCCTTCACCGCCTGCGCCGTGACGGGCGGTACCAACGCGACCTTGTCGGCCATGTCGCGGGCCGCATTGGCGAGCTCACCACGCGGGACGACCTTGTTCACGAGACCGAGCCGTTCGGCGTCGTCGGCGCCGAGCGTCTCGGCGCACAGCAGGAACTCCTTGGCCTTGCGCGGGCCGAGCTCCCACGGCTCCACCAGCAGCTCCACGGCGGCCCCGGTCATGCGCAGCACAGGGTTCGAGAACGAGGCGTCGTCGGCGGCGACGATCAGGTCGCACATGCACGCCAGCATCAGACCGGCGGCCGCGCACGCGCCCTGCACCGCGGCGATCGTGGGCTTGCGGAAGTCGCGGATCTTCACGCACCGGTCGAAGTACATGACCTTTTCGTGATGCCACTTGCCCTCGGGCGTCTCGCGCAGCTTCGCCCACCGGTCACCCTCGGAAAGCAGCTGCTTGAGATCGTGTCCAGCGGAGAAGTGCTTGCCCTCGCCGGCGAGCACCACGACCCGCACGTCGTCGTTGTCGTCGGCGAGGTCGAACGCGGCGTCGAGCTCGTCGAGGAGCTGGGTGTCCTGCGCGTTGGCGACCTCAGGCCGGTCGAGCGTGATCGTGCAGACGGCGCCATCCACCTCGTAGCGGATCGCGCCGAACGCATCTTCTGCCGAAGGCTTCCCGGTACCTGACGTCATCGTCACGAATGTAGTGCGCAGCGCTTTCGGAGCTGAGGCTGGTCAGCTCTTCGGCTCGCGGGGGAGCGCCAGCACGCGCTCGCCGATGATGTTGCGCTGGATCTCGTTGGTCCCGGCGAAGATCGACGACGCCTGGTAGTAGAGCCATGACCGCTGCCAGCTCCCGTCGCCGGGGTTGTCGTGCGCGCCGCGCCACAGCGGCGCGGCCGGGCCGAGCACGGTCATGACGGTGTCGTGCAGCCGTTTGCTCATCTCGCTCCAGTACAGCTTCAGCGCGCTGCCTTCGGGCCCGGGCTCCTCGCCTCTTGCGAGCCGCGACAGCGTGCGCCAGTTGTGCAGCTGGAAGAGGCGCACCTCGACGGCGGCCTGCGCCAATTGCCCGCGCAGCCGGTGGTCGTCGAACGCCCCACGCTCGAGGGCGAGACGGAGGAGCTCCTCGACGAGTTGGATGTGAATCACCAGCTGCCGCGGATTCATGCCGCGCTCGTGCGACAGCGTGGAGCTCGCGATACGCCATCCTTCGTTCTCGGCGCCGAT
>JALZAA010000404.1 GCA_030948625.1 Actinomycetota bacterium | reverse complement strand
TCGCGTTTTCGAGCGCGATCGACGGCTTCACCGTGTCGACG
This sequence comes from Actinomycetota bacterium, assembly GCA_030948625.1. Taxonomy (GTDB): domain Bacteria; phylum Actinomycetota; class Acidimicrobiia; order IMCC26256; family JACDBD01; genus JALZAA01. Next base: position 6,269 of record JALZAA010000404.1, on the reverse strand, counting down.
TCGGGGACGCTCACGTCGACGCCCCCGTCGACGTCGGGCTCGAGCGGGTTCTCCGGCGGTGGCTTCTCGGGCGGGGGAGCCGGCGGCGGCGGTGGCGGCAGCTGGTAGCGGGCTGATCGCGATGTCAGCGCGGCTCTAGCCCGGCCCACACCGGCCGCAGGCGAGGGGAGAGGCGCGCGAGCTCCTCGAGCGTCGTCGCCGTCAGTCGTTGAAGCTTGTCCGCGCCGCGCGCGGTCAGCTGCAACCGGACGATCCGTTGGTCGTCGGGGTCCTGGCGGCGGTGGACGAGCCCTGCGGCTTCGGCCCGGTCGACGAGGCCGACCGCGCTGTGGTGGCGGAGCAGCAGATGCTCGGCGACATCACCGATCGTGGGACCTCGGGGATCGGGTTGGCCGCGCACCGCGAGAAGCAGTTGGTGCTGCATGGGGGAGAGCCCGACGGCGTGGGCCTGCTCCTCGCTCCAGTGCAGGAACCGTCGCAACCCCGTGCGGAACTCCAGCAGACGGCGGTAGTCGTCATCGCGGACCGAGCTCGAGCTCACAGCAGGCCGAGTTCGAGTTGGCACGAAAGTATCGTATCACGATATAACGGGGCTTCGTGCAGTCGTCCTCGCGCCGCCTGGTATTCATGTCGCTCCTTGCCACCGGGCTCGGCCTGGCCGGCGGCGCGGCGGCTTGGCTTCTGGTCCGGCTGATCGGCCTGCTCACGAACGCGGCGCTGCTCCACCAGTACAACTGGACCCTCCTGTCGTTCCGGGACTTCCATCCCGGGCCGGACCTGCTGCTGGTCGCGATGGCGGGCGGGCTGATCGTGTCGTTGATCGCGCGCTGGTCACCTGTCATTCGCGGCCATGGCATCCCGGAAGCGATGGAAGCCGTGCTGACGCGTCACAGCCGCATTTCACCGCGCGCCGCGATCGCGAAGCCGGCGTCGGCCGCCGTGGCAATCGGTACCGGCGGACCGTTCGGCGCCGAGGGACCCATCATCGTGACGGGCGGAGCGCTCGGGTCGCTCGTGGGCCAAGTCATCCGCGTGTCACCCTCGGAGCGCAAGATCCTCCTCGCGTGCGGCGCGGCCGCGGGAATGTCGGCGACCTTCGGCGCGCCGCTCGCCGCGGTTGTGCTCGCGGTCGAGCTGCTGCTGTTCGAGTTCTCGGCCCGGGCGCTCGTGCCACTCGTGGTCTCGACCAGCATCGCCGCCGGAGTCCACGCGGCCCTGTTCGGAACGGGACCCCTCTTCACCGTGCCGCATCACGACTTCGCCGGGCTCGGAACTCTCGGTGTCTTCGCCGTGCTCGGGCTCGCATGCGGACTCCTCGCCGTGGTCGTGGTGAAGGGGCTGTTCCTCGTAGAAGCCGGATATCGGCGCCTGCCGATCTCGGAGTTCTGGCACCCGGTCCTCGGCGCGCTGGGTTTCGCGGTGATCGGGCTTGCCGTCCCGCGAGCGCTCGGCGTGGGCTACGACGTGATCGACGACGTGCTCGCGAGTCGGGTCGCCGTTGGTGCGCTCGCGTTGCTCCTGCTGGCCAAACTCGTCATGTGGTGGATCGCGCTGGGCTCGGGCACATCGGGCGGCACGCTCGCGCCCATATTGCTCATCGGCGGTGCCTTCGGCGGGTTGGTCGGAGCCGGCCTCGCCTCCGCTTTTCCGAGTTTGAACCTGTCACCGGGGGCGGTCGCCTTAGTGGCGATGGCGGCGACGTTCGGAGCGGCGACGCGAGCAACCTTCACGTCGATCGTCTTCGCGTTCGAGCTCACTCGCGACTACCAGGCGGTCCTGCCGTTGATGCTCGCCGCCGTGCTTGCGGACATCGTCTTCAACTCGCTCTCGGACGAGAGCCTGATGACGGAGAAGCTCGCGCGCCGGGGAGTGATCGTCCCGCGCCGCTACGCGCCCGACGTTCTACAGCTGCACTCGGCGCGTGAGGCGATGACGCCTGACGTCGAGACGCTCTCCGTCGACGCGACAATGGTCGACGCCCGCCGCCGTCTCGAGGCGGGCGGGCACAGCGCCTATCCATTGGTCGACGAGGACGGCGTCTGCGCGGGGATCGTGACCCGCACCGACCTGCTGCTCCGGGACGTGCCCGACGACGTACCAGTACTGACCTGCTGCGGGCCAGAAGTCGCTACCTCGAACACGAGCGGCGTCAGCCAGGGTGGCGACCTCAGTTCCGCCGCGCGACGCGCGACGACGAACGCAAGACCGCGTGACGGATCAGCTGGTGACGCCGACGGGTTGGCCGTCGACGATCTGGTCGAGGTACTCGGAGAGCCCGTACCCGACCTTCCCGTCGCAACGCCACTCCGTCATGCCTTCGGAGATGCGCGTCACGAGCATGTCGCCGTCCGGCGTCTGGCGGCGGTTCCGCAGCGGGATGAGGGAGAGCACGCTGCCTTCGATCTCGTAGTCGCGGTCCGCTGTGTGGGCGAGCGCCCGCACCTCCTGGTGATAGGAGTCAGCGCCTCGCCAGTCGGTCTCGAGCTTGACCTCGTCGATCGAGCGGTACTCACCGTCCTCGAGCACGACCCCGCCGATCCGCTGACCGCCGTCGCGCGAAGTGACGATGGAGATCACGAAGCCGAAGTCCTCCCCGAAGTTCGCGGTGAGCCAGCGGTACCACCACGGGGACTGCCAGAAGCGCGGGCCCCAAGAGTGGTCGCGCAGCCCGAAGCCCTCGACCGCCCACTCCTCGTCGCCGACCCGCACGACGCCGCGGGCTCCGACGTGCTGCTCGTAATGGCCGCGCGCGAACCCCTGCTCCGCGTCTTCGGTGATCGGCGAACCGTCGTCGTGGACGGGCTCGCCGCCCCACATCGGCGACACACCGCGGTACTCGAGTTCCACGCTCGTCTCGACCCAGGGGTTCTGCGTGAACGCCTGACGTGGGTTCGCCATCTCGAGTGGCCGTTCCAGGAGCGCGACCTTGCCCGCGTACGAGACGCGCAGCTCCTTGAACGGCTCCAGCACCTCGAACTGCATGCCGCCGGCGGCGAACGCGTCGTTGTCGGCGATCTCGGGACGGCTGAACATGAAGCCGACGCGACCATCGGGAAGATAGAGACACGTCGTCATCTCGGCGTAGCCCTCGTTGGCGCGGTTGCCGAGCCGCACCCACCCGCCCATTCGCTCGGACGGATCGACGAAGTTGAAGTACATCGACTCGTTGAAGTTCTTGGCCGACTCCAGCGGGTGCATGTACTCGTCGGACGGCTCCAAGCGCAGCTTCATGGGCGCCATCCAACCCGTACTTGACCGCTCGGTCAAGCAGTGCTTCGCTCGCCCGCGGCGACCAGGAGAAGCAGATGACTGAGCAGATCACGGAGATCACGGACGGATTGCGCTTCCCCGAAGGGCCGGTGTGGATGCCGGACGAGACGCTCCTGTGCGTGGAGCTGCTCGGAGGCACCGTCGTGCGGGTGCAGCCGGACGGGAAGAAGGAGATCATCTCCGAGAACGGCGGCAGCCCCAACGGCCTGGCCATCGGGCCCGACGGCGCGGTCTACGTGTGCAACAGCGGCGGCTACGGCTCTCACGACGTCGGCGGCCTGACGATCCCCGACAGCTACCTGCCGCAGGACCACACGGGTGGGCGCATCGAGCGCGTCGACCTCACGACCGGCGAGGTCACCGTGCTGTACCGCGAGTGCGACGGCAACGAGCTCGTCGGTCCCAATGACCTCGTCTTCGACGAGAGCGGCGGCTTCTGGTTCACGGACCACGGGCGCTGGCGCGAGCGTGACAAGACCCACGGCGGTCTCTACTACGCGCTTCCCGACGGCTCGGAGATCCGCGAAGTCGCGTATCCGCTCGACGCGCCGAATGGCGTCGGCCTGTCACCGGACGGCACGCGCGTCTACGCCGCTGAGACGTACGCCGGCCGCGTGTGGGCGTGGGACCTCGCGGGACCCGGAGAGCTCGTCGCGCCGGCCCCGCCCATCGGCAACGGCGGCCAGCTCGTCCACGGGCTGCCGGGAATGCAGCTCCTCGACTCGCTCGCCGTCGACAGTGACGGCAACGTCGTCGTCGGCACGCTCGTGAACGGCGGGCTCACGGTGTTCGCGCCCGACGGGAGCAGCACCGAGCACGTGCCGTTCCCCGACCCGATGGTCACGAACGTGTGCTTCGGCGGCGACGACCTCAGCACCGCATACGTCACGTGCTCGGCCACGGGCAAGCTCGTCTCGATGCCGTGGCCGCGGCCGGGCCTGAAACTCGCGTTCTAGATGCGCGCGGCGTGCACCGGCGCGCCGGCCACGTCGACGGGGATTCGGAAGATCGTGCCCCCGCGCTCCGGCGCCTCGGTGTTGTCGGCCGTCACGACGTAGAGATCGCGCCCTTCGTCGCCGCCGAAGCACAGTGACGTGACGGCCTGCGCCGGAATGTCGAGCACGCGGTCGATCTCGCCGTCCGGCGTCAGGCGGGCGACGCATCCGGCCCGCGCCGACGCCACCCAGAGGAGGCCTTGCGCGTCGAGCGCCATCCCGTCGGGTGCGCCGGGTGGGAAGTGGAACGCGCGTCGATCGCCCGCGGTGCCGTCGTCGGCGAGCGTGTGCACGAGGATCACGTTCCTGCGGGTGTCCGAGTGGTAGATGGTTTGCCCGCCGGGAGAGATCGCGACGCCGTTCGCATGCAGCACATCGTCGTAGAGAGGGGTTGCCTCCCCTTCGACGTCGATGCGCCACAGCTCGCCGGGGACGGGCCGCGCGTCGGGGTCGAACACGGCGAAGCGGATCGAGCCGGCGTAAATGCGTCCGACGGAATCGGCGCAGATGTCGTTCCACCCGGGCACTCCGTCGTCCTTGAAGAGCGTCCGGTTCTCGCCGTCGCGCACGTGCACGATGTCGCGACCGGAGACGACGATGCCGCCGTCGGCGTGCAGCGTGATGCCTCCGACGCCGCGTCGCTTCGGGACGACGGTGGTGATCTCGCCATCCGGGTCGCGCCGGTACACACCGCCGCCCAGCACGTCGCTGAAGTACAGGTTCCCGTCGCCGTCGACCGTCGGCCCCTCGACCAGCCCGTATCCCGAAGCGAGCGTTTCCACCATTCCCGGAACGCTAGCTAGGGTCGCCCCATGGGAGCTCTCTCTGACGTACGAGTGATCGAGATCGCGGGCATCGGTCCGGGACCCTTCGCGGCGATGATGCTGTCTGACATGGGCGCCGACGTTGTGCGCGTCGACCGCGCCCAGTCGGTCGAGCGGGGTTTCGACCCGGGATGGTTGGAGGTGCTGAACCGCGGTCGCCGCTCCATCGGGATCGACCTCAAGCACCCCGACGGCGTCGAGACGCTGTTGCGCATGGTCGAGCAGGCCGACGCGCTGATCGAGGGGTTCCGGCCCGGGGTGGCAGAGCGCCTCGGCATCGGGCCCGACGCGTGTCACGCTCGCAACCCGAAGTTGGTGTACGGCCGCATGACGGGTTGGGGACAGGACGGACCGTACGCCCAGGCGGCCGGCCACGACATCAACTACATCTCTCTTGCGGGGGCGCTCGCGCACTTCGGCCGCGCCGGCGGCAAGCCGACGCCGCCGATGAACGTCGTCGGCGACTTCGGCGGCGGCGGTATGTTCCTCGCGTTCGGAGTCGTGTGCGGCGTGCTCGAAGCTCGGTCCTCTGGCGAAGGACAAGTCGTCGACGCGGCGATGGTCGACGGGAGCGCCGCGCTCATGGCGATGGCCTGGGGCCTGCGCGCGATGGGCGTGTTCGACGAGACGCTGGGCGAGAACGTGCTCGACACCGGTGCGCCCTTCTACGACACGTACGAGACCGCTGACGGCAAGTTCGTCTCAATCGGCGCCCTCGAACCGCAGTTCTATGCCGAGCTCATCCAGCGGCTCGGGCTTTCGGACGACGACCTCCCGGCGCAGATGGATCGCAGTGGATGGCCGAAGCTCCGCGAGCGCTTCACCGAGATCTTCAAGTCCAAGACGCGTGACGAATGGCGGGAGATCCTCGAGCACACTGATGCCTGCTTCGCGCCCGTGCTCACGATGAGCGAGGCGACCGAACATCCGCATATCCGTGATCGCGGCACGGTCGTCGAGCTCGAGGGAGTAGAGCAGCCCGCCCCCGCGCCGCGGTTCAGCCGTACACCCGGCTCCATCTCCCGGCGCGCCGCCCAACCGGGTCAGCACACGGACGAGGCACTTGCCGACTGGGGCTTCGGAGCCGACGAGCTGGCCAAGCTGCGAGACGCCGGCGCGATCAAGTAGCTCCGGTGAGAAAGCAGGATCAGGCGTGGTTCGCCGCCCTTGCGGCGGGCTT
>JALZAA010000399.1 GCA_030948625.1 Actinomycetota bacterium | reverse complement strand
AACGCGTCGATGATCATCGAGTCCTACGAGTGGTTCCTCGAGCACCGGGACGCGCTCGAGTCGACCCACCGCTCGCACCACCAATCCCCCGTCCGGCCGGGCCTGCTGCGCCTTCTGAAGCGAGTCCGTTAGGGCCGGTTCGTATACTCCTCCTTCCGTGAGCCCCAGCCGCGTGCCCGGCACGCCGGTGCGGGACGTCGCCGAGCACGTCGAGGGCGAGCGCGCCGAGCCTGGCAGCGAAGCAGCTCCCGGCGCGGCAATCCCGCGACGGCGTATGCGACTGCCGACAGGCGAGCGCGCCCGCGCCGCGTGGGTCGGCGCCGGTCTGTTGACGATGCTGACCGTGCCGCTGATCGTCGCGTTGGTCGTGCTCGCGCGCCGGACCTGGTACCCCATCCTCGACCTGGCGATGACGGAGCTGCGCGTGCGCGACGTCGGGAGCCGGCATCCGCCGCTGATCGGCCTCGTCGGACGCATCGGGCCGCTCGGGAGCCAGGGCAGCCACCCGGGGCCACTCAGCTTCTGGGCGCTGTGGCCCTTCTACCGCGCGTTCGGCGCGTCGTCGTGGGCGATGGAGGCGGCAACCGTCGCGCTGCACGTGCTCGCGATGGCGACGGCACTGTGGCTGGCGTTCCGGCGCGGCGGCGTCAGGCTCATGGTCGCGGTAGCCGCGGTCCTCGCCGTTCTGCTGCACGCGTACGGGCCGTCGACGCTGACACAGGCGTGGAACCCGTACCTGCCGCTGATGTGGTTCATCGTCTTCCTGCTCGCGGTGTGGTCGGTCGTCGCCGACGACCTGCCGATGCTGCCCGTCATGGTGTTCGCGGGGTCGTTCTGCTCGCAGACGCACGTCCCCTACCTGGGGCTCACAGTCGGCCTGGCCGGCTTCGCGATCGTCTTCGCGTCGTGGCAGGCCTACCGCCGGCGCCGGCAGCGCGGCGCGGCGCGCCGGTTCGGGCTTTGGCTCGCAATAGCAGCGGGCGTCGGAGTACTGGTGTGGACGCCACCGGTCCTCGACCAGCTCTTCCATACGCCCGGCAACCTCTCTGTGCTGTCGGACTACTTCCGCGACCCGCCCGAGACTCCCGTCGGCGTGCGCAAGGCGGTGGACGTGTGGCTGGTTCACCTCAACCCGTGGCAGCTCGTGCGCCAGCTCGTCACCGCGGACCAGACGCGCGTCGCCTCGGGGTCGCCGGTGCCGGGCCTGCTGTTCCTGGGCACATGGGCGGCGTCGGTCGTCGGCGCGTGGCGGCTGCGGCACCGGGCGCTGCTGCGACTCGATCTCGTCCTCGCCGTCGCGCTCGTGCTCGCGTTCGTGTCGATGAGTCGCATCTTCGGCCTCGTCTGGTATTACCTCGTGCTCTGGGCGTGGGGAATCACCGCCTTGATGGCGCTGGCGATCGTGTGGACGGTCGTCGTGTTCGTCAGCCGTCGCTGGAACCGGGCGACGGGAGTGCGCGCAACCGCGCTCGGCATGGGAGCACTCGTCGTGGTCGTGGCGGTCTTCGGCGCGATGTTCACGATCGACGCGACGTCCGTCGAGTTCCCCGCCGCCCGCCTTTCGGACACGCTCGGCGTGCTCGTGCCGCGGACCGTCGACGCGCTCGAGAAGCCCGGTGTTCCAGGGGGAGGGCGCGACGGCCGCTATCTCGTGACGCTGCGCGACCCCGTCGACATCGGCGCGACGGGTTACGGGCTCGTCAACGAGCTCGATCGCCGCGGGTTCGACGTCGGCGTGGTCGAGGCCTTCGGCCCCGGCGCGACGCGCCATCGCGTGCGCGATCCGGCCGACGCCACGGGTGTCGTGCACCTGGCGGTCGGGCCCGACGACATCGCCTTGTGGCGGGCCAAGCCCGGCATTCGTGAGGTCGCCCGGACCGACCCGCGCACACCGAAGGAACGGGCCGAGTTCGCCCGACTTCGGACCGAGGTGATCAACGAGTTCGAGGCGGCGGGGTTGTCCGACCTCGTTCGCACCGTCGACGAGAACCTGTTCGGGCTCAGCCTGAACACGCGGGTGCCGGAGCCGACGCGCCAGAAGCTGGTGAGGATGACGATCCTCGGTCTCCCGACAGCCGTGTTCGTCGGTCCGCGCCAGGCGGTCGGATGACATGAGCACCGACCTGGACGTCGAACCCGTCGCCAAGCGCACGGACGAGGTCGAGCCTTCGCCACCAGCGACGCGGTTGGGCTTCCGTCTGTTCCTCGGATCGCTCGTGGCGGCCTTGCTGCCGGTGGCGGTCGCGACCGCACGCGCGATCCAAGACGGCTGGATCCCGACGGGAGACAACGCACTCTTCACGATCCGTAGCCGTGATGTGTTTACGCACCATCTCCCGCTCATCGGGACGTATTCGTCGGCCTCTTTGACGGCAGGCATCCACCTCAATCACCCCGGACCGCTCTATTTCGACGTACTGGCGGTGCCGGCGCGTTTGGTGGACAGCGGCGCCGGGATCGCCTTCGGCGTGGCACTGGTCAACTCGTTGTGCATCGTCGGCATCGCCGTGTTCGCGTACCGGCGCGGCGGCGCCCTTGTGGGGACGGTGGCCATGGCGGCAACGGCCGCCCTGTGTTGGACCATGGGCAGCGAGCTGCTGTTCGAGCCGTGGAACCCGCACAGCGTCCTCCTGCCGTTCCTCTTCTTCATCGTGCTCGTGTGGTCGATGGCCTGTGGCGACCTGGTCGCGCTGCCGTTCGCCGCTGTCGCCGGCAGCCTCGTCGTACAGAACCACCTGAGCTACGTGCTTCTCGTCCCCCTGATCGCGGCATGGGGACTCTTCGGGGTCGGCATCACGCTCTGGCGCGACCGTCGCCGCGCACCGGACGCATGGCCCGGGCTTCGGCGCCGTTCGCTGTCGCTCGCTGCCGTCACCGCTGCGGTGTTCGCGGTGTGCTGGGTCCAGCCCCTGATCGAGGAGTTCACCAGTGAGGGCGACGGCAACCTCACGCGCCTTGCCGACGCCATGCGCGGGTCGAGCACGGAGACAATCGGCTTCGGCCTCGGGACGAAGGTCGTCGCCACGGTCGCGAGCCTGCCGCCGTGGTGGTTCCGGCCGTCGATGCGAGAGTCGTTCATCCCCGGGTGGGATGCGCCGTCGACCGGGCTCACCGCAGCGTCCCTGTCGGTGCTGGCGGCAGTGCTGGTGTGGTGCGTGTGGGACGGACGGCGTCGCCGGGACCGGGTGACTTCGTGGGCGATCGGTACCGCGATGTTCGTGCTGCTCGTCGCCCTCCTGACCGCAGGCCAGGGACCTATCACGGTGTTCGGCACCGTGACCGCTCACACGTTCCGCTGGCTGTGGCCGATCAGCGCGTTCGTCTTCTTCGCGATCGCCATCACGCTCGCTCGGCGGTTGAGCAGGGGTCGACTCGGTTCCACGCCTTTTGTGGCCGGGTTCACTTGCGTCACCGTGCTCGTGGCCGTGCTCGCGCTCCCGTACGCCGACGAGGGGCTCGGCCCGAACGCGCAGAAGTACGCATACGCGGTACCGGGAATCAAGGACCTCTCCCGCCACATGGGACCGCTCGAGAACGACGGCCCGCTCCTGATCGACGACCTGTTCTTCGGCCCGTTCGCGGACCCCTATGGCTGGGCCGTGGCCGCCGAGCTCCAACGTCGCGGCGTCCCGCTCGTCGTCCGCGATCCGGGACTGGTGCGTCAGTTCGGTCCCACGCGCGAGTTCGATGGGCACAACGCGCGCGCGGCGGTCCTCATGCGGCAAGGTGAGGCGACACTCGAGGCCCCGCCCGGGAGCCGACGGGCCGCGGGCGGCGAAGGGCTTCCCGTGGACGAGGTGCGCGAGCTCACACGGCTGAAGATGCAAATCAGTGAGTACATCTCGCAGCGAGGCTTGCAGCTCAACGCTCGCGGACAAGCGGCGCTCGAGGCGGGCAAGCTGCCGACGATGGCGGCGTCCTCCGGTTCGGCGCTCGACGTCGCCGCACTGTTCTCAACGCGCGAGCTGGATGTGATGATCCAGGACCGGTATCTCGACATCGACGACGCGCGGCTCCGACGCTTCGCGCGCTACGCGGACCTTCAACACCAGTGGGATCAGAAGACGATCGCGCTGTTCATAGGTCCGACCTCGAGCGCGAGATCGGGTCCCGATCTCCGTCGCAACTCAGGCAAATAACTACACTTGGCGCGCCGCTACCGAGAGCAGTGCCCGGGAAGATGCCACCCGAATACTCCTTCGTCGTACCCGTCCTCAACGAGCAGGAGACGCTCGAAGAGCTCTATCGCCGCCTTCGCTCTGTGATGGAGCAGCTCGACGGCCCGAGCGAGGTCGTGCTCGTCGACGACGGATCCGTCGACGATTCGTACGAGATCATGTGCAAGCTGCAGGAGGGCGACCCGCGGTTCAAGGTCGTGCGGCTGTCGCGCAACTTCGGTCATCAGATCGCGCTCACCGCCGGGCTCGACCACGCGACCGGCAATGCAGTGATCATCATGGATGCCGATCTTCAGGATCCGCCTGAGGTCGCGCTCGAGCTCGCTCAGCGCTGGCGTGAGGGTTGCGACGTCGTCTACGCGGTTCGCGAGGGCAGAGTCGGCGAGTCGACGGTCAAGCGCACAACCGCCAACTGGTTCTACCGCCTCTTGAGCCGAATCGGTGACGTAGATCTTCCGACGGATACCGGCGATTTCCGGCTCGTCGATCGCCGCGTCGTCGACGTCGTGAGTGGCATGCGCGAGCACCGGCGGTATCTACGAGGGATGTTCGCCTGGGTCGGTTACGACCAGGCCGGTGTGCACTACGTGCGGGCCGCACGTCACAGCGGAAAGACCAAGTTTCCCTTGCGACGGATGCTCTCGTTCGCCCGCGACGGGATCATCTCGTTCTCGACCGCTCCGTTGCGTCTCGCGCTCAACTTCGGCTTCATCGTGTCCGCGCTGTCGTTCCTTCTCGGCATCACCGCCGCGATCGTGAAGCTCACAGCGCTCTATGCAGTGCCCGGATGGGCTTCGATCGCGGTGGGTGTGGGGTTCCTCGGAGGAGTGCAACTCGTCGTTCTCGGAGTGATCGGGGAGTACATCGCCGGCATCCACGAGGAAGTCAAGCAGCGACCGCTGTACCTCGTGCGCGACGAGCGCGGCTTCGGCCGTGCGGATCGCACGCCGAAACAGTTCTAGAACTCCACGACAACAGACCGGGCGATCCTGGTCAGTGCCGACCCTTCGGGGTCGTGCACTCGAGCACCGTGGCGGTGTGTGGTATGTGGAGTGGCGACTGCTCGATCACCACGTGGACACGCTCGAACGACGGCGCGGCGAGGGCACGGTATTCGTCGGGCGTTCGCACCGCTTGCCCCCGATCTCTCGAGACGGTGAACCGGGCCAGGCGCGACTGATCGGGATGGAAGCACGGGTCGACGGTCACGAACCTTCCTGATGGGACGAGAACCTCGGCGGCGAGGGCGCA
>JALZAA010000377.1 GCA_030948625.1 Actinomycetota bacterium | reverse complement strand
GTCGTGCGACCCGTACTCCTCCGCGGCCTGCGCCATCAGGCCAACGTTTGGCGTGGTGCCCATTCTCGCTGGGTCGAAGGCGCCGTGCTCACGGCAGTGATCGACGGCCTCGGCATACAGGGGGGCGTATGAATGGTCGGGAATCACGAACTTCGCGTCCTGCTGCTCGCCCTGGGCGTTCCACATCTGACCGGACGAGCGGATCGCGGCGGGCATCGACGCGTCGATGATCACGTCGCTCGGCACATGGAGGTTGGTGATTCCCCGGTCGGAATCGACCATCGCCAGTGCCGGACCACTCGCGTATGCGGCTTCGATCGCGGCCTCGACGGCCGCGCGCTCCTCGTCTCCGAGCGCCTCGATTGCCTTGAGCAACGCCGCGATGCCGTCGTTGGCGTCGACGCCGACGGACTTCAGCGCGTCGCCGTGCTGTTCGAACACCTCGGTGAAATATGCGCGGACCGCGTGGCCGAAGATGATCGGGTCGGAAACCTTCATCATCGTCGCCTTCAGGTGCACGGAGAACAGCACGCCCTGCTGCTTGGCTTCGGCCACCTGCTCGGCGAGGAACGACTCGAGCGCGGCTCGTTGCATGACTGAAGCGTCGATCACTTCATCACGGAGCACGGGCATCGTCTCCTTGAGCACGGTGACCGCGCCGTCCGGCGCGACGTGCTCGATCCGCACCGAGCCCTCCTCCTTCACCGTGACCGACTGCTCCGTCGACCGGAAATCGCCGTCGCTCATCGTCGAGACGTGCGATCGGCAGTGGGAGGACCATCGGCCCATCGGGTGCGGGTGCTTGCGCGCGTACTCCTTCACCGACGCGGGCGCGCGGCGGTCGGAGTTGCCCTGGCGCAACACCGGGTTGACGGCGCTGCCCTTGACCTTGTCGTAGCGCGCGCGCACTTCGCGCTGCTCATCATCGGTGGGATCCTCGGGGTAGTCGGGGACCGCATAGCCCTGTTCCTGCAGCTCGGCGATCGCCGCTTTGAGCTGCGGCACCGAAGCGCTGATGTTGGGCAGCTTGATGATGTTCGCCTCGGGCGTCTTGGCCAGCTCGCCGAGCTCGCTTAGAGCGTCGGCGACGCGCTGCTCTTCGGAAAGCTGGTCAGGGAACTGCGCGAGGATCCGGCCGGCGAGCGAGATGTCCCGCAGCTCGAACTCGACATCTGCCGCTCGGGCGTATGCCTGCACGATCGGCAGCAGTGACTGCGTCGCCAGCGCTGGCGCCTCATCGGTGTGGGTGTAGACGATCTTCATTACCGAGGGCACCCTACTGGCCCCTGGCGAGGAGCGGGGCCGACGTCGAGGTGCCCGCCCGGTATACAGTCGAGTGTGAAATACGGACCCACTCCCAGCCGTGACGACGCGACCGCGTAGGTACCGACGGGGCCTTCGCCGACGCGGTCAAATAAGGAGATGAACAACTAGTGACTGATTCCCCCGTACGAGTAGCTGTCACCGGCGCGGCCGGCCAGATCGGCTACGCCATCCTGTTCCGGATCGCAAGTGGCCAGCTGCTTGGTCCCGACACGCTGGTCCAGTTGTCGCTGCTGGAGATTCCTGACGCCGTGAAGGCGGCCGAGGGCACGGCGATGGAGCTCGATGACTGCGCGTTTCCGCTGCTCGCCGGGATCGACATAGCGGACGATCCGAACCAGGCCTTCGACGGTGTCAACATCGCGCTGCTCGTCGGCGCCCGCCCACGTTCCAAGGGGATGGAGCGCAGCGACCTGCTCGAGGCCAACGGAGGGATCTTCAAGCCCCAAGGCAACGCGCTCAACGATCACGCCGCGTCGGACGTGAAGGTGCTGGTGGTGGGCAACCCTGCCAATACCAACTGTCTGATCGCGCAGAGCAACGCGCCCGACATCCCTCGCGAGCGCTTTACCGCGATGACCCGCCTGGATCACAACCGCGCGATAGCACAGCTCGCAGCCAAGTCCGGAGCCACCGTGAAGGACATCACCAACCTGACGATTTGGGGAAACCACTCGGCCACCCAGTACCCGGATATCTTCCACGCCAAGGTGAGAGGTCAAGACGCTGCCGAGGTCGTGAACGACCAAGAGTGGCTGGAGAACGACTTCATCCCCACCGTGCAGAAGCGCGGCGCGGCAGTGCTCGAGGCGCGCGGCGCGTCGAGCGCGGCCTCGGCTGCCAAC
>JALZAA010000434.1 GCA_030948625.1 Actinomycetota bacterium | reverse complement strand
TCTACACGCGCGATCGTAATGACGGGGGATGAAGCTCACGGCGAGCACGACACGACCCACTACCACACCTTGCCCCATCGGGGCCGACGGCTGCGGGTTATCGCCTGTTAAGCGCGAGGTCCGGGTTCGACTCCCGGCATTCTCCACCACTCGTGGGCCGGAGTGATCGGGTTACCGCCTCGAAACGATCCCGATCGCACCAAATTGCCCGTGAAGATCGCATCTCGGGGATGTAGCTCAGTTGCCAGTGCACGACACCTCACCACCACCTCGCCCGCAACAGGGCCGAGGGCTGGGGGTTACCGGTCGCGAGTTCGAATCTTGCCATCCCCACAAGAACCCCGTATTCGAACTGCGACGCGCCGAAGAGGGCGTCGAACGGGGCCTGGTGGTCGACGGCCGTGACCTTGCCGTCTGTGACGTGTGCCCTGTGGATGACGGCCCGGTTGAACTGCTTGCGGGTGGCGTCGTTGGCTCTTTGTAGGCCCGACCGAAGCGGGTGGCGAACCGCATGGCGGTGTCCAGGACGTCCTGCCATTCACCGAATGCAGCGTCGGCCGCGGCTAGCCGTTCCTCGGTGTGGCGGGTGTCGCTGGCGAGCCGGTCCTGCTCGGCCTTGAGCGTCGTGATGTCGACAGCGCCTGCTTAGTTATAGTTAGGCGTCGAGCAGCTTCCGTCGCTCGCCTTCGGTCCTGGCCACTTGCTGGGCGAGGAGGTCACGGTCGGCTGAGGTGCGTTGCGCCAGGACATCGATCTCGGTGGTGAGGGCTTGGCGGAGTGGCTCGTACCAGGACTCGGGCAGCTCCAGGCTGGTGAAGTGGGCCTCGATCTGCGCTTCGAGGTCGTCGGCCGGGGCGTAGCGCTCGCGGCAGCCGGTACGGCGTTGGTTCTTCTGGCCGAGGCACTAGAAGTACTCGTAGCGGCCCTTGGATCGCTGGAGCGACAATGCGCGGCCGCACACGCCGCAGAAGAAGATGCCCTTCAGGTAGTGGTTGTGCTTCCGCTCCCTCGCGCCCCTCATCGCGCGGGCGGCGAGAAGGTCCTGAACGCGGTCGAAGGTCGCTTGGTCGATGAGTGGCTCGTGGAGGCCGGGGTAGTCGACTCCGTTCCAGCAGACGACCCGGGGGTAGGCCTTGTTGGCGAGGATGTCCGCGACAGCGGAGATGCAGAGCGGCTGGCTGGGCCTGTCGCGTCGAGCACGGTTGCGGAGGCCTCGATGGTCGAGCTCGTCGGTGAGCCGTTCGATCGTCCAATCACCGGTGGCGTAGAGCTCGAAGGCGGCGGTGATGTGGCGGGGCGCGGTCAGGGTCGGGGACGATGTGCGCGATCTGGCGCGTGCCGATCGTCTCGCGGACGTTGAGGTAGCCGAGCGGCGCCGAGTGGGGCCACCCGCCCATCTTCGCCTTCTGGGTCATGCCCTTCTTGATCTCGGACGCGAGATTCGCTGAGTAGAACTCGGCCATGAGGGCGTGGATGCCCTCGACGAGGCGACCGGAAGCGGTCTCCTCGAGGTTCTCGGTGACGGATACGAGCGACACGCCGGCCTTCCGGAGGAGCGCACGGATGGCAACGTGGTCCTTCATGTTGCGGGCCAGGCGATCGATCTTGTGCACGACGATTGCGTCGACATCACCGTCCTCGGCGATGCGCGCGAGGAGCGCTTGGAGCTGCGGGGCGGTCGGCCTTCCGTGCAGACTCGCCGCGCTCGGTGTACTCGTCGACGACAGCCCAGCCCTTGTCGCGGATGTGTCGCACACACGCCTCGCGCTGGGCAGGGATCGAGAAGCCTTCCTCCCGGAAGCCCTGTTCAGCTTGCTCCTTCGTCGACACCCGCAGGTAGATCACGCACCGCACGCTGGTTCCTCCCTGTTTCGTTGGTCCGTTGATCTGACCTCTGCTTCGCGGGCACCTTCAAGCCGCGTCGGTGTACTTGCAGAGCCAACGTGACCAGTGCGTGAGCGAACGGCGCCAGAGCCTCGGGTGTGGGCCGCGCGAGGGCGGCGAGTCGGTCCTCTTTGCTTCGTTCCAACGTGTGCCGTCAGAGCGGCATGGTGCGCGTCTTCTGCAAATGGCACCGGCGAGGGCCAGTTGTGACGGGGCGTCGAGAGGTTGCCGCGGTGTCAGTTGGATACTGCGACGGGGGCACCGCTCGATGGCCGAGCGGTGCCCGGTCGTCGGTCCATCGAGGGTCGCCGGCAGCGCTGTGCGATCCGACGTGGCCGACCGCCAGGGTGCAGACGTCCTCGCACGCGATCACGAGCACGCCGCGTTCGTCGATCGCGTCGAGTGATGTGTCGCACGGCCAGCGGTCGACCACACGCGCGTCTCCGTCCTCCCACTGGACCCACAGCTGCTGGACCTCGGAACCGTGTGCCTCGCCGAGTGAGTAGTGCGGCCCGTCATGACCTTGCTCCAGCTCGCACGCCGGGAAGTCACCCTCGGGTGGCCCGTAGTCGCCGGCTTGGGACCACAGAGCAGCACGCAACGGGCCGATCGGCGTCTCCGCGTCACTGGTGTCCATAGGACGATCATGACGGGCGGGTGTGACATTCAAGCTTGGACGTCCCATCACTGATCGCCGGCCCGCCGAGCGTATACGAACATGTGTTCGCTATGGTCAAGTCGATGGACGAGGAGCCACGTCCGCCTATAGACACCAGGCCTGGCTCTATACCGACGCGCAGGGCGTGCCGGGCGAGGTGGGCTGGGATCACCGACTGG
This sequence comes from Actinomycetota bacterium, assembly GCA_030948625.1. Classification (GTDB taxonomy): domain Bacteria; phylum Actinomycetota; class Acidimicrobiia; order IMCC26256; family JACDBD01; genus JALZAA01. The sequence continues at coordinate 3,301 of JALZAA010000434.1, read as the reverse complement.
AGTGGTCGGACCGTTGGTAGATCGGGTTGTGGTCGCCGCTCAGTGGATGGGTAGCTCGCTTCAGCCGTCTCAGATCGCGGTCGCTCTCCGAGCGAGCGCTCCGGGGACGTACCATCCCGCTGCATCACCTCCAGGAACGTCAGGAAGCTGCGGCATCTTCTAACGTGGCAGGACCCGCTCGGAGCCGGGTCCACTTGTCGCCTACGCGTCGGGGATGGATCGGGCGAGCAGGGCAATTTCGTCCCCGCGGGGCGCGCTGCCGAGGCTTGACTGATAGCCATGTCTGCCCCCTCACCGATCTTCGTAGCGGGTACGGGTCGTTCGGGAACATCGCAACTCGCGGACATCCTCGGCGAGCACCCGCAGATCCACAGGATTCCGATCGAGACCAGGTTCATTGTCGATCCGGGTGGCTTGCGAGACCTGGCGGATGCACTCACGATCCGATACGACCCTTTCGTCGGGGAGGACGCCCTCCGCAGGCTGAGCGACATTCTCACGGTGCGGCTGGTCGGCAGGATCGACAGAGATCGTGGCCATAACGTTCCCACGGCCATCGGCGAGCGGCACTACTGGGACGCGGTGGGACGGCTGTGGCCAGAGCTCGTCGCGAGCACGTTCGACGAGTTCGTGCCGGCGGCAGGGTTCGGCCATGCCGACTGGCCCCCCGGGCCGTTCGAGCCTCAGAGTTACCGGCGAGCGGTACCGAGGTACTTCAGCGATCGGAGCGAGCTGCTCGAGATTCTTCGTCGCGCAGTCGACACGATGTTCGGGGGAGCAGCTGCCGACGCGGGAAAGCCGACCTGGTGCGAGAAGACACCGTTCAACCTTCTGTGCATGGACTTCCTTTGGGAACTCGTCCCTGAGGCGACCATCGTCCACATCAAGCGCCACCCGGTCGCGGTGGTCGCGTCACACGTCGACCAGCCATGGGCACCGCCCACGGTCGACGGCGCGCTCGCATGGCTCAAACCGGTCTATGACCGATGGCTCGCCTGGAAGACCACCGCCGATCTGACGAGCAAGCGATATCTGGAGGTGAGGGCCGAGGATCTCGCAGCCAATTGGCCTGAGCAGCGCCGCGCCCTCTTCGAAGTGCTCGGTGTCGACGACTTCGCGACCAGGTCGACGTTCCAGCCACACAGCCTGGACCATCGCAATGACCAATTCGACCGCGAAACCCGCGAGTTCGTCGAACGAACACTTGACGGTGTCATCCCAGCCATGGGGTACGCGTAGAGGTCCGTGCATAACGCACACTCCTGAACGCACCGGAACAGGAGGAAGGTCCCACGCCCCAATCTGCGCGAGACGCGGAGCCCGACGTTCTACAAGGGGGAGAGCGCTCAGCCGGGCCACGTCGCCGCCGGCCTGGTCGTTCCCCGAATCCCCGCGAGGTAGAGCGGCAAGTCCTGCAGATGGACGTCGACAGCATCGAGAGGAATCGAATCGTGCCCGGCTCGCTTCAGCACCTAGCGCGGGCGCCGCAGACCGGTGAGAACAGCTAACTACGGCGCGTCTCAGATCAATGGCCGCGGCGCGTGAGGCATTGCCGATAGGGCTAAAGCAACCGCACGCGTCGGGCGACGGGCCTCAGCGCATGGCAACGAGGTCGGACCGAAGCGTCTCTAGCCGGGCTCCGCGCCAACGTGACGGGAGCGACGGGGGTCCTGCGACGCCACGGTACGCCAACGCCCAGTGGGCGTCTCGACAGGGTTCCGAACAAGTATCGGCCAGGTACTCGGGCCTGTGGACAAACCCAGGGATCGGATCGTTGGAGCTAACGGAACATCGGGAAGCGACGAACAGCTAGGCCCTCGACCGCCGGTCGGAGGCCGTCGCTAATGGATGTCGGCGTTAGATCGTCAGCCCGCTTAGCCGTTGTCGCAGGTCAGCGAGGTTCGGATACGAGAGCATCATGTCCACCAGACGGGCCGACGTAACCTGGTTATCGCCACCACCCGTGCCCGGGCAACCAGGCGCGGTCCAGCCGGAATTTCGCGATCCCGGCGCCGCGATAGCAAAGACTACCTCGGTTTCTCCAGGTCGCACCCGCTTGCCCGTCTGATCGTCATTCTCGCCGGGCTACGCAGCCGATTGGGGCTGCATCGTCTACCGCGTTTGCCTCGAGAAAGTCCTTGAGGGCCGGAGCGGATTGTGTGGACGGTTACCGGTTCGAGCCCGTCGCCCGGCTCCGGCATTTGGGCCGAAGCAGATTGGTTTTCGGTACCCAGTGGGTTCGAAGCCCACCCTCCCGGACCCGTCTCCGTCTCCCGCCCGCGGGTCAACTGCTCCAACGGGAGAGATCCAATCGGCAGTCCCTTGCCCAAGTTCCGCCATATCAGCACACCACGCGAAAGGAGGTGTCTATCTACATGACGCGAATTGCACACGTTCTCCGCCGGGTTCAGACCCGCGCGACGCCACAGCATGAGAAGATCCTCGGCTCCAACCAGGTGCGCAACAGCGCCGGCGGCTTCGCCTGGAAGGTGAGCGATTGGCAGCGGCTCGATCGCTTCCTGGTCCTCGGTACCGAGGGCGGCACGTTCTACATCGGCGAGCGCCAGCTGACGCTCGAGAACGCGGAGGCCCTTCTGCGCGTGATCGAGGCTGACGGCTCGCGCGTGGTCCGCCGGATCGTCGAGATTTCGGAGGCGGGCCGCGCACCGAAGAACGACCCGGCGCTGTTTGCGCTCGCCCTCGCAGCATCCAAGGGCGACACGAGCACGCGCAAGGCAGCCCTCGAGGCGCTGCCGAAGGTGGCGCGCATCGGTACGCACCTCCTCCACTTCGCGCAGTACGTGGAGGGGTTCCGCGGTTGGGGTCGCGGTCTTCGCACCGCCATCCAGACGTGGTACGCGCAGCCGGTCGATCGCCTGGCCTACCAGGCAGTCAAGTACCGCCAGCGCGACGGCTGGGCGCAGCGCGACCTGCTCCGTCTGGCGCACCCGAAGGCCGCTGACGAGCAACACCAGGCGCTCTACCACTGGATCACTCGCGGTTGGGACTGGGTCGGCGACGAGCCACACCCGGATCCGGCGCTGCGCCTGATCTGGGCGTTCGAGCGCATCCAGCGCGCAGATTCTGTCGCGGAGGCAGTGCGGCTGATTCGGGCGCACCGCCTGCCGCGCGAGGCGGTTCCAACGCAGTTCCTGTCCGCACCCGAGGTGTGGAAGGCGCTGCTCGAGACCGACATGCCGATGACGGCGCTCATTCGCAACCTGGCCGCGCTCACCCGGGTGGGTCTGCTGGCGCCAGGCAGCGAGGCGGCACGCCTTATCGTCGCGCAGCTCAGCGACGC
>JALZAA010000318.1 GCA_030948625.1 Actinomycetota bacterium | reverse complement strand
CGCCACACCCTCCCCGGCCCGGCGACGCGCGTGCGGGGGCCGCTCGGGCTGGCGGCGTGGTACCGGCGCGCCGGCGATCCCGCCGACGTGCTCGTGTACCCGGACATGCCGGCGGCGTGGCGCCTCGTCCTGGCGGTGCGGCAGGGCCGCTTTCGCGACCCGGGACGGCTCACGCGCGGGCCGCTCGGGCTCGGCACCGACTTCGAGTCGATCCGCGACTACGTGCCCGATGACGATTTCCGCCAGGTGAACTGGCGCGCCACGGCCCGACTCGGCCGCCCGATGAGCAATCAGTACCGGGTCGAGCAGGACCGCGACGTGGTCTGCTTGCTCGACGTCGGACGGCTCATGGCGGCCCCGCTCGATGACCGGACACGTCTCGACGCCACCGTCGACGCCGCGACTGCGGTTGCGCTCGTCGCGGACGAGGTGGGCGACCGCGCCGGCGTCATCGCCTTCGACAATCAGGTCCGGCGCCGATTGCGACCGGCGCGTGGCGGAGGCGACGCGATGGTGCGCGCCATCTTCGATCTGGAGCCCAGCACGGTCGACTCCGACTACGAGCTCGCGTTCCGGGCCGTCGGGAGCGGCAAGCGCGCGTTCGTCCTTGTGCTCACCGACTTGCTCGAGGAAGCCGCCGCACAACCGCTCGTCGACGCGATGCCGGTGCTGGCGCGGCGCCACGCCGTCGTCGTCGCGAGCGTGTCGGATCCCGACCTCGAGCACATGGTGCGCACGCGGCCCGCCGCGCCGGCCGACGTCTACGGCGCTGCCGTCGCGCTCGACGTGCTCGACGCGCGCGCCCGAGTCGCTGCGCAGCTGCGGCGGGGCGGCGCCGACGTCGTCGAGGCGTCTCCCGAGCTGTTGCCGAGCGCGTGCGTCGGCGCGTATCTCAGGGCGAAGGCGCGGGCACGCCTGTAGTAGGCCGTCCGCGCCACACGACGAGCGCCCAGTACGCGGCGCCGAGTGCAACACCGATGCCGATGGCGGTCCCCAGGCCGAGACCGCGCGGGGTGACGAACCCTTCGACGAGGCCTGCGAGAACGAGCCACGGCGCCGTTCCCAGCACTATCTCGACGGCGACGCGCGCCTCGCTGGCGAGGGCGACGCCGCGCCGGCGGCGGCCGGGGCTGACGAGCGCCCATCCCATTCGCAACCCGGCCGCGCTCGCGACCACGACGCACGACAGCTCGAGCACGCCGTGCGCGCTCACGAGCTCGAAGAAGAACGAGCCGTTGCCGGCCCAGATGGAGAGGCCGGTGATCGCGCCGAACAGCACGCCCTGGTAGACGAGGAGCGCGGCCGTCCCGAGCCCGGCCGCGATGCCCCCGGCGAATGCAAGCAGCGTCACCCGGATGTTGTTGGTGAAGACCTCGCTCGAGAACGCCGCCTGCCGGTCGGTCGTGAGCCCGAGGTCGGTATTGCGTTCGCGCGGCTCGGTCACCGACCGGTACTGCGACGGGACCACGCCGCTCGCCGCGCCCGGGTCGCGCACCGCCCAGACCGCCGCCAGCACCCACGGGCCGAACAGGAGCAGGGCGGCGACGAGCAGGAGCGCGGGCCGTTCACGCACGCGGCGCCAGTACCCGGTGGTCGCGAACTCGGCCAGCGACCCGCCGGGGCGAGCCTTGTCGTACACAAGCGGCCGAGCGCGGGTGACGAGCGCCTCGAGGCGGGCGACGACCGGATCGCCGGCGAACCGGCGACGGGCGAGAGCCAGATCGGCCGCGCTGGCGCGGTAGAGCGCGCCGAGGCGGCGAACACCGTCGGGGCCGAGCGACTCCGCGCGGCGTCCGGCGCGTGCGAGCAGCGCGTCGAGCTCGTGCCAGCGCGTCCGTCGTTGGTCGACGAAGACGTCGAGGTTCAGGTGAAGCCCCCCTCTCGTTTGCTAGTCCCGCGTTACCTTCGCCCGATGGCGACCTTCGACGATCGGGTCACGATCGCCACGCCCGAAGGCGTGGAGCTCGAACTCGTGCTCGCGGGCCTCGGTTCGCGCTTCATGGCCGCGCTCCTCGACGTCGTGATCCAGTTGGGCGCAATCTTCGCGCTCGCGCTCGTGTTCGCTCCGGTCGGCGACAGCGGCTACGTGCTGGCTGCGTACTTCATCGCCGTGTTCCTCGTCCTCTTCGCGTACGACATCGTGCTCGAGACGTGGAATCGCGGCCGTACCGTCGGCAAGCTCGCCGCCGGGCTGCGGGTGGTACGCGCGGGCGGTGAGCCCGAGGGTTTCCTCACGGCGGCCGTGCGCAACTTCCTCCGCCTCGCCGACTTCTTGCCTGCGTTCTACGTCGTCGGCACCATCAGCATCCTGACCACGAGGCGGAACCAGCGTCTCGGCGACCTCGCCGCGGGAACGATCGTCGTACGCGAGCGACGCGCCACCGTCACACCGGCCGTCATGTTCTCGCCTCCGCCGCGCGCGGACGCGCCGTTTCTGGAGTGGGACGTGAGCGGCGTGAGTGCCGACGACCTCGCGACCCTGCGCCAGTTCCTCGATCGGCGCCTCTCCCTGCAACCGGCCGCGCGCGCTCACCTCGCCACCGACCTCGCGGCGCGCGTCCACCCGAAGGTGGTCGGCGCGCCCCATGGATGGCACCCGGAAAGCTTTCTCGAGGCGGTCGTCGCCGCCAAGACCACTCGGGGCTGAGGACTACGCTCACCGCCGTGAGCACCGCGACGGTGACGACGCCCACCGCGTCGAGCCCGCTCCAGCTCGACCTCAAGCCGCTTCGGTTCGGTGCCGCCGCCATGTTCGGCATCGCGGCGATCCGTCCCGCGCTGCCGGCGGCGGTACCGCTGGGTCCGCCGTGCCCGCTCCGCACCCTGACCGGGGTTCCGTGCCCGTTTTGCGGCATGTCTCGCGGCGTGATCGCGCTCGTGCACGGTCACGTGAGCGAGGCGTTCACCTTCAACCCCGGAGTGTTCCTCGTCGTCGCGATGGCGATCGTGCTGCTCGTCGCATGGCGGTGGCAGCGCGTGAGAGTCCCGGTCTGGGCCGTGTTCCTGTTCTTTACCGTGCTCTGGGCATACCAGCTGTTCAAGTACTCCACCGGAAGACCGCTGTAGTGGCGCAGCCGGCGCCACCGCCCGGCGAGTCCCGCGCGGGCCCGTCGGGACCGCGTGCCGACTTCTGGTACCGGCTCGGCGGCTTTCTGATCGACGCCGTGATCCTCTTTCTCATAGGACAGCTCGTCGGGTTCGTGTTCGGTCGCAACGTCGTCGCCGTGATCCTCATCGGCCTCGCGCTCGGGATCGGGTACAGCGTGTACTTCATCGGCAGCGGAAGCGGTCAGACCGTCGGCATGCGCGTCCTGGGCATCCGCGCCATCGACGCCGCGACGTATGGCCGCGTCGACTACGGCAAGGCATTTGTCAGATACCTCGTCGCCATCGTGGCGCAGATCCCGTGTTACCTCGGTTACTTCTGGATGCTGTGGGACCCGGAGAGGCAGACCTGGCACGACAAGGCGGCCAAGACGTTCGTCGTGCCGGTGTCGGAGTACCCCGTGGACGCGTGGCCGGGCTGAGCGACTGACGAAGTCGTGGACTGAGCGCGACTCGGTGGGTAGTGTGCCGCCGGTTCCAACGCGTCGGACGAGGTCGGGAGAAGTCGTCGCATGACCACAACGCCGCCGGACGATCGGTCGCAAGGGCAGACTCCGCCGCCGTCGCCACCTCCGCCGTCGCCACCTCCGCAGGCGCCGCCTCCGCCGGCGCCGCCTGCCATGCCGACGAGTGGCGGGACCGGCTATACGCCCACGACCGCGCCGACGAACGGCTTGGCCGTCGCTTCGCTGGTGAGCTCGATCGCCGGCTTCGTGGTCTGCGGCATCGGCTTCATCGTCGGCGTCGTGCTCGGATACATCGCCAAGAACCAGATCGACCAGTCAGGCGGCACGCAGCAGGGCCGCGGTATGGCGGTCGCCGGCATCATCATCGGCTGGATCGGCATCGGCCTCGGCGTGCTCGTTCTCGTCATCGTGATCATCGCGAGCGCCGCGAGCAACTGACCCGCCGCGCCGAATTCGAGCCCGACGGCTCTGTGCTCCTGGCGCCGGCTGCCTGATGGCAGAGCTTCCAGCGGTCAAAGCACGCCCGCGGTCGCGGAGGGAGTCGGCGTCGTCGTCGTCTGGATCGCCATCGGGCTGATCTTCAAGCTCGGCGACAGCCCCAACCGGCAGGCGTTCTACCTCGTGATCGGGATTCCGATCACGATCGTGTTCCAGCTCTTCGTGCGCAAACGGCCGCTCCACGAGCTGTGGGTTCGCAATGGCCCCCGGCTCGAGGCGCGCACGGTCTTCGTGCCGGCAGTCATCGTCTTGCTCGTCGTGCCGGTGTACCTGCTCGTGCGCGACCTCGACGAGGGCGCCGGGTTCGTCCTCTACGACCTGGCGCTGCTCGTCGGGGCGGTGGGCGTCGGCTACGCGGCCAAGCAGTTCGTCGACGCCACCTGGCGTGACCTCGCCCAGTGCCTCCTGACGGCCGGCCTGATCGGGACGCTCGCCGCGCTCGACACGTACTCCCACGTCACGACAGCGCACCCGTTCGCGTCGCCGTTCGACGCCCCCGCCCTACGCGACTTCTTCGTTTCGCTCGGCACCTACATTGCGGCGGTGTTCGTGGTCGAAGAGGTGTGGTTCCGAGGCGCCCTCGACTCGCACATCCACCATCCGGGCGAGGAGCACGGCCTGCTGACCGCGGCGTTGGTCTCGTTGCTCTGGAGCTGGTGGCACCTGCCGATCACGGTCGACCAGGGCGTGATCAAGAGCCTGCTCACACTCCCGATCATGATGGTGCCGATGGGGATCTTCCTGTCGATCTACTGGCGGCGGTCGGGCAACCTCGCCGTCCCCGGCTTCGCCCACGCGTTCAGCGACGCGGTCCGCAACATCCTCGTCGGCGTGCCGTAGCGAACACGACGCGCAGAGGGGCGGTCCTCAGACCGCCCCTCATACGTCGCACGCGATGCGCGCAGTTTCGACTAGACGGCCCCGGCGGCCTCCCAGTAGCGGTTGAGCGCCTTCTGGGTCTTTTCGTGGTGGTGCCTGGACACTACGCCTTACGCCGCCGGCGCTGCGCCCTTCGACATCCAGTACTCGTTGAGGGCGGTCTGCATCTTGTTGACATAGATGTAGATCCCTGCCAACGGGATGAGCAGCCAGAGAGCCTGAATGATGTTGACCGGTGACTCGCGGCCGTCGGACTGGTACATCTTCTCGATCTCGGCCGCCAGAAGGAACGGTCCCACGACGACGAAGCTGAGCAGCAAGAGTGCAACTCCGCCCAAGCCCTCGCGGTTGTGCTCCTTCAGCTCCTCGCCGGTGATGTAGATCCAGTAATAGGCATAAAGACCGCAAGTCACCAACGACAAGAGGGCCTCTCGGCCCGCGTCGCGGACCTGCCCGATCGGTCCCTTGGTAGCGGCCCCGGGTGCGGGTTGCGTCATGGTGCGTACTCCTCGCTGACGGGTGTTGACCGCGATTGCCTAGTGGTTGCCAGGCCGAAAGTCAACGATGCTCGGCGTTGCCCAACACCGACGACTCAGGCGTCGACCTCGCGCCGGCCTTCGAGCGCGCGACCGAGCGTGACTTCGTCGGCGTACTCGAGATCGCCCCCGACGGGCAGGCCGCTCGCAATACGGGTCACCCGGAGGCCGAGCGGCTTCAGCAGCCGGGCCAGGTACATGGCGGTCGCCTCGCCCTCGATGTTGGGGTTCGTGGCGAGAATGACCTCTTGCACACCTTCGTCGCCGACGCGTGCAAGCAGTTCTTTGATCTTCAGCTGCTCGGGCCCGATGCCCTCGATGGGCGAGATCGCGCCGAGCAGCACGTGGTAGCTACCGCGGTACTCCTGCGTCCGTTCGACGGCGACGATGTCGCGCGGCTCTTCGACAACGCACAGCAGACTCGGGTCGCGCCGGTCGTCGCGGCAGTACACACACAATTCACCTTCGGCGAAGTTGAAGCAGCGCCGGCACCAGCTCACGCGCTCCTTCGCCTCGACGACGGCCTTGGCGAGGCGCTTGGCGTCCTCAGGCGCCGCCTTCAACAGGTAGAACGCGATGCGCTGCGCCGACTTGGGCCCGATGCCGGGGAGGCGTCCCAACTCGTCGACCAGGCTCTGCACCGGCCCTTCGTAGGGTGAGGCCAAGGGTCGCGACTAGCCGAGCATGCCGCCGAGGCCGCCGACGTCGAGGCCGCCCGTGACCGAGCCCATCCGCTCGGCCTGCAGCTCCTGCGCTCGTCGGAGCCCCTCACCGACCGCGGCGACGACGAGGTCCTCGAGCATCTCGACGTCGTCGGGGTCGACGACGTCGGCCGAGATCGACACCGACTGCACTTCGCCGGAGCCCGTCACGACCACGGTGACCTTGCCGCCGCCGGCGGAGCCCTCAACGGTGGTCGCGGCGAGCTCGTCCTGCGCCGTGGCCATGTCGGCCTGCATCTTCTGCATCTGGCGCATCATCTGGTTGAGCTGCTTCTGGTTCGCCACGCTGGTTGCTCCGCTCGCAGTACCTCTGGCCGCCTCCGCGGACGCGCCGTCAGTCGTGCTGACGTTCCTCGACGACGGTGGCGCCCAACGACTCGGTGAGAAACGCCGTCGGGTTCGCCTTCGACTCTACTCCGGGCTCCATCTCGACCGGTTCCCCCTCGATCATGTCGTCGGGCTCGCTCGCGGGTGCGGGCGTGGCACTGTCGTGCGGAGCTGTCGTCGTGGCCGCGCCGGTGAAGCCCTCGTGCGCGACGAGATTGAAGCGCAGGTTCCGGCCCACGCGGTGCGACAGGGCGCCGCGGATCGTGTCGGCCTCGCGACGGAACCGGGGCTTGGCCGCCTCGATGAGGCGCGGTGACACACCGAAGGTGACGACGTCGCCGTCGATCGAGAGCGGTTGCGCCTCCTGCACCGCGCTGCGTGTCGCCACCGGCAACTCGGGCAGCACCGCCGCCCAGGCGAGGATCACGTCGTCGACATCGATCGACGCGGTCGATCGTGGCGCGTCTTGCTCGCCGGCCGGCTCGGGCTCCGCCGAACCGGCGGCAGGAGCGGCCGCCTCCTCGTCGGCGTCGGGCTGCGCCGCCGCCTTGGGAGCGGGTTTGGGCGCGCGCTTGCGCACCGCGCCCACGGTGGCGCCCGGAGTGCGCGGCACGGGTTCTGAGGACGTCGCCGGCGGCGCCGCGCCCCCGCCCGCGTCGCGCTGCTCGGCAGCCGCGCTCTCCAGCTTCTCGAGCCGTTCGATGACCATCTGCAGCGGCGGTCCCGCATCGCGCCGCGTCAGCCGGACGAGGGCGATCTCCAGCACCAGGCGCGGATCGGCGGCGTCGGTGCCGCGCATGTCGACGACGGCCTGGCCGAGCGTCTCCAGCACGCGCACCAGCATCGTGTTGCCGAGAGCACGACCCAACGCGTCGAGGCGCGTCTGCTCGTCTTCGGGGGCCTCGACGCGGATGCGGCCACCGCCCGCGTTGAGCAGGAACGCGTCGCGTGTCGAGCGCAGCACGTCCTCGGCGATCCGACGCGGCTCGTGGCCGGCGTCGAGCAGCGCGCCGACCGCGGTGAGCGCGCCCGCAGGGTCCTCCCCCGCGACGGCGTCGAGCACGGCGGCGCGCAGCTCGAACGGGGTACCCCCGAACAGGTCGGCGACGGCCTCGGCGTCGAGGCTGCCGGTGCCGTGCGCGAGCGCCTGGTCGAGCAGCGAGAGTGCGTCTCGCGCCGACCCGGCGCCGGCTCGGGCGATCACCGCGACCGCCTCGCTGCCGGCGTCGATGCCCTCCTGGCCGAGCACGTCGGACAGCAACGCTTCGAGCTCGCCTTGCGGGAGCAACGAGAACTCGAGGTGCTGAGCGCGCGAGCGGATCGTCGGAAGCACCTTCTCGGGGTTCGTGGTGGCCAGCACGAAGACGACGTGCTCGGGTGGTTCCTCGAGCGTCTTCAACAGCGCGTTCGATGCCGCCGCGCTCAGCATGTGCACCTCGTCGATGAGGTACACCTTCCGCTTCGCCGTCGCTCCGAGCCCGAGGTGCACGCTGTCGGTGAGGTCGCGGATGTTGTCGACGCTGTTGTTCGACGCCGCGTCGAGCTCGAACAGGTCGAGGAATCGCCCCTCGGCGATTGCGACGCAGTTCTCGCACACGCCGCACGGCTCGCCGTCGGCGCCGAGGGTCAGGCAGTTCAGCGCCTTGGCCAGGATGCGGCCGGTCGTGGTCTTGCCCGTCCCTCTGGGGCCGGAGAACAGGTAGGCGTGACCCACCCGGCCCTCCCGCACCGCGTTCCGCAAGGCGGTCGTGACGTGCTCCTGGCCGACGACGCCGGCGAAGTTCTGCGGGCGGTGCTTGCGGTAGAGCGACTGGTACACCATCCGTTCGACTCTACCGAGGGCAGTACCCTGCGACGTGAGACGCCTTCCCGCCTGGGGGTTCGCGATGAGCGCAAGCGACGGCCCCGAGTACCCATCCGGAACCGCGCTCGTCGTCGTCGACGTGCAGAACGACTTCGCCGACCCGAAGGGCAGCCTCTACGTGCAGGGCGGGGAGGACGTGGTCCCGATCATCAACCGCGAGATCGACCGCGCCCGGGCCGCCGGCGTGCCCGTCGTCTACACGAGGGACTGGCACCCGCCCGAGACCCCGCATTTCGCCAAGTACGGCGGCAAGTGGCCGGTGCACGGCGTTCGCGACACGTGGGGCGCCGAGTTCCCGCCCGACCTCGAGGTCGCCGGCGACGTCATCCTCAAGGCCAAGGGGTTGGAGGACGGCTACTCCGGGTTCAGCGTCACCGACCTGCCGAGCGGAGAGCGACGCGAGACCGGCCTCGAGCAACTCCTGCGCGACCGCGGCGTCGACCACGTCGTCATCGCGGGGCTCACGACCGACTACTGCGTCAAGGAGACCGCGCTGGACGCGGTGCGCAAGGGCTTCGACACCGACGTCATCGCCGAGGCCACGAGGCCCGTCGACGTCGAGCCCGGCGATGGCGAGCGCGCCCTGCGTGAGATCGAGCAAGCCGGCGTCACGATCGTCTGATCGGCCGTCGTCGATGACCTGGGTCGACGATGCGAACGCGGCGTTGTTCGCCGACCTGTACGAGCTCACGATGGCGGCGAGCTACGCGGCGCACGATCTCGACGACCCCGCGACGTTCGACCTGTTCGTCCGGCACCTCCCGCCCCGGCGCGGCTACCTCGTCGCGTGCGGGCTCGAGACCGCGCTCGACTACCTCGAGAAGCTGCATTTCGACGATGACGCCCTCGCGTACCTGCGCACGCTCGACCTGTTCGACGAGTCGTTTCTCTCGCGCCTCGCCGAGCTGCGCTTCACCGGCGAGGTGTGGGCCATCCCCGAGGGTGAGCTCGTATTCCCGAACGAGCCGATCCTCCAGGTGACCGCGCCACTCGTCGAGGCCCAGATCGTCGAGACGTTCCTGCTCAACTGCATCGGCTACCAGACGATGATCGCCACCAAGGCGGCGCGCGTCGCGACCGCGTGCGGTGACCAGAGCTTCGTCGACTTCTCGCCGCGCCGCGACCATGGGACTGATGCGGCGATGAAGACGGCACGAGCTGCGCACGTGGGCGGCGCGTCGGGCACGTCACTCGTCCTCGCCGGGAAGGCGTACGGGCTCGCGCTCAGCGGCACCATGGCGCATTCGTATGTGATGCGCTTCGGCAGCGAAGCCGACGCCTTCCTCACGTACGCCCGCGACTTCCCCGGCCGCGCGATCTTCCTCATCGACACGTACGACACCATCAAGGGGGCGCACACGGTCGTCGAGGTGGCCGAGAAGCTCGAGCCCGAGCTGCTGCCGCGCGCGGTCCGGCTCGACTCGGGCGACCTGGCAACGCTGGCGCCCGAAGTGCGGCGCGTTCTCGACGAGGGTGGGCTGACGGAGGTGCAGATCTTCGCGTCGGGCGACCTCGACGAGTACCGCATCGCAGAGTTGATGGCCGCCGGCGCTCCCATCGACGCGTTCGGCGTCGGCACGCAGCTGGGCACGAGCGGCGACGCGCCGCATCTCGGCGTCGTCTACAAGCTCGTCGAAGACGCCGACGGGCCCAAGGTGAAGCTGTCGACCGAGAAGATCACGCTCCCCGGTCGCAAGCAGGTCTTCCGCCGCGTCGACGCCGCGGGCCGCCTGCGCGCCGATGTCCTGGCGCTGCAGGACGAGACGGTTCCGGACGCCCGCCCGGTCCTGCAGACCGTCATGCGCAACGGCACGCGGATCGACGGGCGCGAGCCGCTCGACGTGCTCCGCGAGCGCCGTCGCGACGCCGTGGCCGCGCTGCCCGACGGGTTGCGGGCCCTCGATCCCGAGGGGCCGCCGTACGACGTGCGGATCTCGCCGGGCCTCGACGCCCTCGTCCACCGCCTGCACGAACGGCTGGGCGCGCCGTGAGCGACCTCGACGAGTTCCGCGCCGCGGTGCGCAGCGGGTTCGAAGCGCGTCTGACGCCGCGCCGTGCCGACGGCGCGTTCACGGTGCTCGGAGCAGGGAGCGACGACCTCGACGCGGGCCGGTCGTACCTGCGGGCGCTGGCCGACGGAGGTTGGGCGGTGCCGACTTGGCCGCGCGAGTACGGCGGCCTCGGCGCGACGCCAGCCCAGAGTGCGATCGTCGCCCAGGAGCTGGGCGGCTTCGACGTGCCCGACCTGTACCCGTACGTGATCGGCCTCGCGATCGCTGGGCCCACCCTCGTGGACCATGCGACGCCCGAGCAGTGCGAGCGGTGGCTGCCGCCCATCCGCACCGGCGACGAGGTCTGGTGCCAGCTGTTCTCCGAGCCCGATGCCGGCTCGGACCTGGCGTCGCTGGCGACGCGAGCAGAGCGCGACGGCGACGGCTGGCGCGTGACCGGCTCGAAGGTGTGGAGCAGCCGGGCGCACTACGCGCAGCGGGGGTTGCTGCTCGCGCGCACCGACCCGACGGTGCCCAAGCACACCGGCATCACCGCGTTCGGCCTCGACATGGGCGCCTCGGGTGTGACCGTGCGGCCTCTGCGCCAGATGAACGGCGACACGCATTTCAGCGAGGTGCATTTCGACGGGGCGGTGGTGGCCGACGGGGACCGCATCGACGCACCAGGCGACGGCTGGCGCGTGGCCCGCACCGCGCTGACGTACGAGCGCGGCGCCGGTGCGGTCGGAGGCAGCGGCTGGGGCGCCGACCTGAAGGACCGACTCGTCGACCTCGCGCGTCAGCGCGGCGCCAGTGCCGACCCGCTCACGCGTCAGCGGCTCGCCGCGACGTTCATCGAGCTCGAAGTAGCGCGCCGGACGGCTCGCCGCGCTCGCGACGCGGCTCGCGCCGGACGTACGCCCGGCCCCGAGGGCTCCGGGGCGAAGCTGCGAGGAAGCGCCGGTCTCAAAGCCGCTGCCGCGCTCGCGCTCGACCTCCTCGGGCCCCAGAGCGTCGTCGAGGACGGCGAATGGCAGACGCTGTTCCTCACGAGCCCCTCGATCTCCATCCGCGGCGGCACGGACGAGATCCAGCGCAACATCGTCGGCGAGCGCGTGCTGGGCCTCCCGCCTGAGCCACGCGCCGACGTCGAGGTGCCGTTCTCGGATCTCCCGCGCACGCCCC
>JALZAA010000302.1 GCA_030948625.1 Actinomycetota bacterium | reverse complement strand
GACTAGAGATCTGCGACAGCTGCCTCCTCGACAAGCCCTCGAATAGGGGCACGCGTGCGAGCCGCTCATCGGTCGATCCCTGCCGGGCCATGCTGCCTCCTCGCTGCCACCATTCTCTCGCGTCCGGGCGAGCCTCGCAGCCGAAGATGGCGGCTTGGTGCTCGTCGATGGACCTATCCACCGGCGGGACCAAGCGATCGAAGAGCGACTGTCTCGCCCGCATAGCGCGAGCGGCATCCGAGGGATCCTGATGGTGCACGAGCCGCCGGTGCCATCAGCACCAATCGGCACCGCACGTTCCGCGGACGTGTGCCGAATCACGCACAAAACGACGACCCAACCGCTCTACCCACGTGCACCGATCGGTACTTCGGGCGTGAGCGACTCCGAGTGCGTGATGGGGTATTCCAGCATATTGACGGTGGGCCGGTCCGCGGTGGTTGCGAAAGACTGCTGTGGTGAGCGGGCCGGAGAGCGGGTACGCCAAGAGCGGTGGTGGTTGGGTCGGCTACCAGGTCGTGGGCGCTGGGCCTCCGGATGTGCTCGTCGTAAACCCGCTGTCCTTTCCCGTCGATTTGATGTGGGACGAACCCAGGTTTGTTCGGTTCCTCAACGGGCTGTCGTCGTTCAGTCGCCACATTTGGTTCGACCCACGGGGAATTGGCTCTTCGGATCCGATCGCGCCGGTGGAGGGCCGCCTGGTTGAGAGCATGGTCGACGACATGGTCGCCGTGCTCGACGAACGCGGCTGCGAACGGGTGGTCGTGCTCGACACGACGGCCGGAGTGCCGGCGTTGCAGTTCGCCGCGACCCATCCCGAGCGGACGAACGCGTTGGTGCTCATCAATCCGACGGCTCGCGTCCGGCGAGCAGACGACTATCCCGAAGGGTTCTCAAACGAGGACGTTGAGGAGATCCTGGCCGCGGTCAGAGATCGGTGGGGAACCGGCGAAGTGCTCGGCGGCTTGGCGCCGAGCATGGCCGACGACACCCGTTTCGCGCGCTGGTTCACACGCTGCGAACGCCTGTCGGGCTCGCCACAGAGCGCCTATTGGCGCCATCGCGCCAGCGTCGAGGTCGACGTGCGGCACCTCCTAGGGGCGATCCGGGTGCCGACGCTCGTGGTGGTCCGCGCCGGCTGGCAAGGCCTCGAGCAAGCCCGGTACGTCGCCGAGAACATCAAGGGCGCCCGCTACGTCGAACTCCCCGCCGAGGACACCTTGTTCTTTGCTGGCGACACGGGACCGCTCCTGGACACCATCGAGGAGTTTGTGACCGGCCGACTTCCTCGCCATGAGGTCGACCGGGCACTGGCCACGGTGCTGTTCAGCGACGTGGTGGGCTCCACCGACCAGGCCGCAGGAATGGGCGACCGTCGATGGTCGGAGCTGCTCGCCACCCACGACGGCCTCACCCGCGCCGAATTCGAACGCTTCCGGGGCCGAGAGATCCGAACGACCGGCGACGGGTTCCTGGCAACCTTCGACGGGCCAGGACGAGCCGTGCGCTGCGCCGGCGCCATCCGCGACGCCGTGCGCGCCATCGGCATCCATGTGCGCGTAGGGCTCCACACCGGCGAGATCGAGTTGCACGGTGACGACATCGGCGGCATCGCCGTCCACATCGCGCAACGAGTCCAAGCACTCGCCCAGACCGACGAAGTCCTCGTCTCCCGAACCGTCGCCGACATCGTTGGCGGTTCGGGCATCGCGTTCGCTGATCGCGGCACCCATACGCTCAAAGGCATTCCCAACGCATGGCAACTCTTTGCCGTCGAAGACGCGCGTCCTGGATCCGACCCAACGGGCGAACGCGTCCGCTAACCCCACCGAACAAGAACGCACATAACGCCCACACCGAATATCACCAGAGGAGCGCCGCTACTCGCGCCCTATCGGCACTTCTTCGCTTGGCCCACTGGGCGTACCGTCGAGATCTGACTGGATCGGCTGGGGCACCGTTGCTCCGGCGTCGGGGCTTCCGCCACGGACAGGAGGTCCCTGATGAGTTCGAGCATCTCGACGGCGCTGGTGCCTATCGATCGGTGTTTCGCCGATAGCGAAAACGTGGCTCTCGCCGGGTTCTTGGCGGGCTACCGAGGCTCCACCCGTGAAGCGTACGCGCTGGACCTGCGACAGTTCGCTGTCTGGTGCACGAGCCATGAGCGCCGCCTCTTCGACGTGCACCGCGTGGACATCGAATGCTTCGGACGCGAGCTGGAAGCCCGCGGGCGGGCTCGGGCGACCATCGCCCGCCGGCTGTGCACGATCGCAGGCTTCTACCGCTACGCGGAGGAAGAAGGCCTGATCTCGCACTCGCCTGCCACCCATGTGCGACGCCCCAGGCTCGACTACGAGTCGCACGCGACTGGCCTGGACCGCAATGAGCTCGGCATGCTGCTCGTCGCTGCGGGTTTGTCATCGGCACGAGACCACGCGTTGGTGTCGCTTCTCGCCCTGAACGGCCTGCGCGTTTCCGAAGCCCTCGGTGCCGACATCCACGCGCTCGGCTTAGAGCGAGGTCACCGGACCCTGACGGTGACCCGCAAGGGCGGCAAGGTCGTGACAATGCCGCTCGCGCCTCGGGTCGCCCGGACGCTCGACCTCGCGATCGAAGAGCGCCTCGAAGGCCCGATCTTCGTCGACAGCGCGGGTGAGCGACTTGACCGTCATGCCGCCGGGCGCATCGTGCGTCGAGTTGCACGACAGGCAGGGATCACCAAGAGCGTCGGGCCTCACACGCTGCGGCACGCGTTCATCACCGCTGCGCTCGACGCCGGAGTTCCATTGCGCGACGTCCAGGAAGCAGCCAGCCATGCTGACCCGCGCACCACCATGCGCTACGACCGAGGACGCCAATCCCTGGATCGCCACGCCACCTACATTGTCGCCACCTTCGTCGCCGGCGCCTCGCGTTGAACCCAACCGATCCGGAGTTCGGGCGCTAGAACCGGTCGGCGATCGAGCTCCGGATCGGGCAATCTGTACGTGGTGATTGACTCTGTGTGGTGGCAAGGCGCGCTCCTGAGCATGGTCGTGCTTATGGTTCTCTGGCTTGTGTTCCTCGCGTTCCTGGTGATCGCTCGACCGGATACGGGAACGCTGCGCGGACTACCGAGGATGCTTCCTGACACTGTCCTTGTGGTCGGTCGTCTCGCAAGGGATCGCAGCATCCCTCGGTCAGCTCGAGTCCCGGCCTGGGCACTCCTCGCGTATCTCGCCATGCCCATCGACCTCATTCCTGACTTCCTCCCCGTGGTTGGATACGCCGACGATGCGATCCTTACGGCGCTCGTTCTCCATCGACTGCTGCGCACGGCGGGACCTACCAAGCTGGCTGAACATTGGCCCGGAACGCCCGAGGGACTGGCGACGCTCACTCAGATGCTCCATCTCGAACCAAACTGAACGACAACCG
>JALZAA010000252.1 GCA_030948625.1 Actinomycetota bacterium | reverse complement strand
CACGCTACCGCAGCGGCGTCGTGGGAGACTCGGGGCGCGCGAGCGTGGCGGAACTGGCATACGCGCCGGCCTTAGGAGCCGGTGCCCTTCGGGGCTTGGGGGTTCGAGTCCCTCCGCTCGCACCATCCGTGACGCTCGGTGACGCGCACAAGCGAGTCGTCAGCGCTGCGGCGCGTCGTGCAGCCCGATGCAGAACTCGTTGCCCTCGGGATCGCGGAATGTGGCCCACGTCGTGCCGTACTCGTCGTAACGGCCGACGAGCTCGGCGCCGAGGCCGAGGACGCGCTCCGTCTCGGCTTCGAGGTCTGGGGTGCCGAGGTCGACGTGCATGCGGTTCTTCGCCGTCTTGTGCTCGGGGACCCTGATGAACATGAGTCCGGGCCCGACCGATCCGTCGCCGCTCAGGATCGCGACGTACTCGTTGGCGGTCGTGCCGGAGTAGCCGGTCACGTCGGCCCAGAAGCGGGCGAGAGCCTCCGGGTCGGCGGCGTCGAAGGTGATGCTGTGGAGGTGCAGCGCCATCCCGCGCACGCTAGCGAAACGGGCCTACTACCTCTTCTTCTTGTTCTTGTTCTTCTTCCGCCGGCCGAAGAGGCGCTTCTTGCGGCCCTTCTTGTCGAACTCGGAGAGCACGTCGGGCGCGGCCATGTTGACGATGTCCTCGGCCTGGTCGAGCAGCGCGGCCACGTCCTCGCCTTGGGGCTCGGGCCGGGTCTCGGTCCGCTTCGATGTCGCGCCGAAGCTGCCGTACTGCCACCCGGCGTCCCAACGGCGCTTCTCGAACGCCGGGCAGTCGTCCGGGCAGCGCCACGGCGCCTCCGGAGCCAGGTCCAGCCGGCACTTCTGCACTGTCTCGCCGCCCGGATACGTGCGGCTCTCGTAGTGACGGCAGTCCGTGCGCATCGGCATGACTTCAATCTACCGGAGCGTCCGTCGAATTCGACGCGCTCACAGTGCGCTCTCAGGACAGCCAGTCGGGCGCGCCGGCGAGCAGGTAGCGGCTCACGGCCAGGCAGCGCTCGAGCACGTCGCACGAGACGGCATCGCCGTCGCGGATGTTCAGCAGCGACACCTGCTGGTGGCCGATGATGCGCAATGAGCGTTCGGGCGCGTCGGTCGCGGCCGGGATCGAGTCGATCGCCGACACCTCGAGCGGCAGCTCCGGGCCTCCGACGCCCGCGAGCTCCGTCGCGAGCACGAGCAGGTCCGGACCGTGTGGCAGCGGCGGCAGGGCCCAGGTGAACGTCATCGGGAAATGGAAGTCGTCGGGCGGGTCGTCGCTCTCGGGACGACCCATCACCGCGTCCTCGAAGCCGAGCAACACACGCGGATCGATCTCCAGTGACAGGTACAGGTCGACGGGCCCCTCGCATCCCTCCTCGGGATGCATGTCGACCTCCCACGTCTGGCGGAGCGAGTAGCTCTCGACGAAGTGCCGCTCGTCGTGCACGTGGAAGCCGTGCTCGACGGCGTGGTCCTTGAGGTCGGCCACGAAGCCCGCGATGTCGATGACCGCCATCCCGGCCTACCTGTCCTCTGTCTCCTGGATCACTCGCAGCCCTTGCGCAAGCGTCCCGAAGGCCCGGGCGCGGTGGGAAACTGCGTGCTTCTCGTGCTCGCTCATCTCCGCGAAGGTACGACCGTCGCCCTCGAGAGGCACGAACACCGGGTCGTACCCGAAGCCGCCTTCGCCGCGGGCGGTGGCAGCGATGGTCCCCTCCACTTCGCCCAAGGCGGCAACCTCGAGCCCGTCGGGCCAGCGGGCGACGGCCACGGTGGCGAAACGCGCTTTGCGCTGGTCGGGCGGGAGCGCGTCCAGGTCGTCGAGCAGCTTGGCGACGTTGTCCGCGTACGTCGCGTCGTCGCCGGCGTAGCGGGCGGTGTGCACGCCCGGTGCGCCACCGAGCGCGTCGACGTGCAGACCGGTGTCGTCGGCGATCGCGGGAAGGTCGGTAGCGGCACACAACGCGACGGCTTTGATGCGAGCGTTGTCCTCGAGGGTGTCGCCGACTTCGTCGACGTCGGGGACGTCCGCCGGGCGCCCGACGAGATCGATGGACGGTGCGGCCTCCGTGAGGAGCGTGACGATCTCGCGGGCTTTGTCGGGGTTGGCAGTCGCCAATACGAATCGCGTCACGAGGGACGCGGCGCCGGAGGCTCCGCGAGCGTGGCCTTCTCGAGGCCCACGAGCTCGTGGATCCCCTTCTCCGCCAGGCCCAGGAGGTCGTCGAGCTCCGATCGCGAGAACGGCGAGCCCTCTGCGGTCCCCTGCACCTCTATGAACCGGCCGGAGCCCGTCATGACCACGTTCATGTCGACTTCCGCCCGAACGTCCTCGGAGTATTCGAGATCGAGGTACGGGAGCGCGTCGACCACTCCGACCGAGATGGCCGCGCACGCGTCGGTGATCGGATGGGCGCCGATCGTGCGGCCCGCGACCATCCGCGTGAACGCGTCGTGGAGCGCGACGTACCCGCCGCAGATCGCCGCCGTTCGCGTACCGCCGTCGGCCTGCAGCACGTCACAGTCCACGGTGACCTGGAGCTCGGCGATCATCTCGAGGTCGGTGACGGCCCGCAGCGACCGCCCGATGAGACGCTGGATCTCCTGGGTCCGGCCCGATTGGCGACCCCGCGCCGCCTCGCGGTTGGAGCGCTCGACCGTCGACCCCGGCAGCATCGAGTACTCCGCTGTCACCCAGCCGCGCCCCGTGCCGCGCAGCCACGGCGGGACACGTTCCTCGAGCGACGCCGTGCACAGCACCCGCGTTCGTCCGAAGTCGACCAGCGTCGAGCCCAGCGCGAAGTCCGTGAAGTCGCGCACGAACGACACCGGACGCAGCTCGTCGGGCTCCCGCCCGTCCCGTCGAATCCCCATTCTCCGACCGCTCCCCGTCCTTCTCGTTTCCTCGTCTACACGTCTACAGGCGCGTCACGAGGTGTGGCTTGGCCAGCATGACCGGCGCCCCGAACGACTCCGACCCCTCCTTGACCGACAGCGCCGGATCGAACAGCGGCCAGATGTGGGTCAGCATCAGCTGGGACGCCTTGGCGTCGCGCGCCGCGCGACCAGCCTCCTGTGCGGTCAGATGCCATGGCACGCTCTTGTGACCTTCCTGGTATGTGGCCTCGGACAATACGAGGTCGGCGCCGGCCTCGAACGCGTCCACGGACCAGGCCGGGCCGGTATCGGCCGTGTAGACGAGGCGCTTGCCGTCGCCGGCGAGCTCGACGGCATACGTCGGGGGCGGATGATCGGTGCGGGAGAAATGCAGCGCCAGGTCGCCCAGCTCGACCCCGTCGCCGTCGCCGATGACCTTCCAATCGAACGCGTCGCCCCAGCCGTTGACGACCGCGCCGAGTCGCTCCTCGAGCCCTTCGGGGGCGAACACCGGGAGCCCTCCACGCTCCAGCCCGTAGCGCATCATCACGTGGAGCCCGTAGATGTCGGCGCAGTGGTCGGGATGCTGGTGCGTGAGCACGACGGCGCTGAGGTCCTCGACCGCTGCGTGCTGCTGGAGGTGCGGAAAGGTGCCGTTGCCGCAGTCCACCCATACGGTCGTCCCGCCGCTGCGGACGAGGTAGCCGCTGCACGCGTCGAACGGCGGTCCGCCGTACGAGCCCGAGCACCCGAGCACCGTCAGCTCCACTCCCACGCCTCCACGGTCTCGACCTCCGGCCCGAGGAACCGAGCGCCCAGGGTGCGGAAGGTTGTGAGATCGCCACTGGTCAGGAACACCCGGCGAGGCGGCGCTAATCCGGGGTCGCGCGTGTGGCCGGCGCCGTCGAGCATGCCCCGCACCTCGAACGCGGTCTCGTCGGCGCTCGAGACCAGCACGACATCCCGGCCCATGACATCGGCGATCGTGCGAGCGAGCAACGGATAGTGCGTGCAGCCGAGCACGAGGGCGTCGACCTCGGCGGCGCGCACGGGGGCGAGAAGACGCTCCGCGAGGACGTGCACCTCTTGGGAGTCGACGTCGCCTACCTCCACGAACTCGGCGAAGCCCGGACATGCCGCGCACGTCAGCGTGATCTCCGCACCACTCGCCTCGGCGGCGTGCTGGTAGGCACCCGACGCGATCGTGCCGACCGTGCCGATGACGCCGACATGGCCCGACTGGGTCGCCTGGATCGCGGCACGCACTCCGGGCTCGATCACGCCGACCACCGGGATGCCGCATTGCCGCCGGAGCTCGTCGAGGGCAACCGACGACACGCGGTTGCACGCCACGACGAGCAGCTTCATCTCCTGCTCCGTGAGCAGGTCGGCCATCTCGAGCGCGTACTTCGTGACGTGGGCGTCGGGCTTGGGCCCGTACGGGAACCGTCCGGTGTCGCCGAAGTAGACGACGGGCTCGTGCGGGAGGAGGTCGATCAGCGCGCGCAGCACGGTGAGCCCGCCGAGCCCCGAGTCGATCACGCCGATCGGCCGCTCGCTCATGCGCTGCCTCGACCTGCGGCGCGCCGGAGCCGGTCACGCACCGCCGCGCCCACGCCGGCGTCGGGCGGCGGCACCGCGAGCAGCACGTCGACGGCCAGGCGGTCTGCCTCGCGCAGGCGTGCGTACAACACCCGCGCGTACTCGTCGACGTCTCGCGGAGCGTCCAGCACGATCACGCCGTCGGGCAGCCGTGGCGGCGGACCGGCGGTGAGCACGGCCACGCGCTGGCCCGCGGCAATGAAGCTCGCGGCGCGCTCGCCCAATTCGTCGCGCCCGACGAGCAGCACGGTCGCTTCGGGCGCGTAGTGCGACTTGAACGAGCCCGGCGCGCGGACGAGGCCATCCCGTCTAACGGGCGTCGACCGACCCGCAATCGCTTCGATGCGCTCGCGCGGCACGCCTCCGGGGCGCAGGATCACGGGTTCGGCGCCCGTGCAGTCGACGATCGTCGACTCGACCCCGACCGTGCACGGACCGTCGTCGATCACGACGTCGACGTCGCCGCCGAGATCGGCGCGGACGTCATCCGCGGTCGTGGGGCTCACGCGGCCGAAACGGTTCGCGGACGGCGCCGCAACTCCCCGTCCGAACGCGCGGAGCATGGCCAGCGCGACGGGCTGGTCGGGCACGCGGACCCCGACGGTGTCGCCGCCGCCGGTCACGGCGTCCGGCACGCGTGCCGCGCGTCGTACCACGATCGTGAGCGGCCCGGGCCACAACGCTTCGGCCAGCCGGTGCGCGCTGGCGGAGATGTCCGCTCCCCAGTCGGCGAGGAGCTCTCGCGCGCCGATGTGGACGATGACCGGATGCGACCGCGGGCGGCCCTTCACCTCGTACAGCCGCGCGATCGCGTCGACGTTCGTGGCGTCGACACCGAGGCCGTAGACCGTCTCGGTCGGGAACGCCACCAAGCCGCCTCTGCGGAGCGCCTCGACGGCGCGAGCGATGTCGGCGTCGGTCGCCACTGGACCACCATCTTTCCTCACGCGCAGCGGCGACGGGGGCACAGTGACATCAGGCACCATCGACGCGGGTCGTCTACCAGTAGTTGATGAGCTTCGCTCGCTCGGCAACGACGTCGATGTCCTCGGTCCATGCGCCCGAGGAGAGGTACTTCCATCCTCCGTCGGGGCTGAACGTGACGATCGTGCCCGCGTCCATCGTCGCCGCCATCTTGGCGGCGCCCGCGACGATCGCGCCGGACGAGATCCCGGCGAAGATGCTGCACTCGTCCAGGAGTCGCCGCGTCCACTCGATCGACTCGCGCGGTCGCACGATGAACTTCCGGTCCAGCAATTCGGGCCGGAAGATGGGCGGCACGAACCCGTCGTCGAGTGAACGGAGGCCCTGCACGAGCTCACCCGCCGGCGGCTCGACCGCGACCACGCGCACTTCGGGTTTGTGCTCCTTGAGGTACCGCCCGACACCCATCAGGGTTCCGCTGGTGCCGAGACCGGCGACGAACACGTCGATCTCGGGGCAGTCGCGCAGGATCTCGGGACCGGTGGTCGAGTAGTGGGCGTCGGGGTTCGCCGGATTGCCGTACTGGAACAACATGACGAGCGACGGATCGTCGGCGGCGAGCTTCTCGGCGACGCGGATCGCGCCGTTGCTCCCCTCTTCGCCGGGCGACGGGATGACCTCGGCGCCGAAGATCTCGAGCAGCTGACGGCGCTCCTCGGACACGTTCTCGGGCAGGACGACGCGGAGCCCGTAGCCCTTCAGTCGCGCGACCAGTGCGAGGCCGATGCCGGTGTTCCCCGAGGACGGCTCGAGGATCGTGTCGCCCGGTTTCAGCGTGCCGTCGCGTTCGGCGGCCTGGACCATGCGGAGTGCGATGCGGTCCTTGGTCGATCCGCCCGGGTTCTGGCCCTCGAGCTTGGCGTAGATGCGCACCGCCGGGTTCGGCGACAGCGCGTGGATGCCCACCAACGGCGTGTTGCCGATCAGCTCGAGGATCGACTCGTGCCGGGCCACACTGTCCCTCCTTTCGCCGTCGCAAGCTCCGGCTTTGCGGCGACTGTCGGCAAAGCCACCGCCGCGGGCCCGCTACCCGCCGGCGACCGCGGGCAGGATCGAGACCACGTCGCCGTCGGTCAGCTTCGTGTCGAGCTGGTCGAGGTACCGGATGTCGTCGTCGTTGCGGTACACGTTGACGAACTTGCGGAGCGCGCCCGCCTCGTCGACGAGCTGCTCCGAGATCCCCGGGTAGCGCGCCGACAACTCGGCGAACACCGCAGCGACCGTTCCCTCGGGTGCGGTCACCGACGTCGCGCCGCCGGCGAGCGGGCGCAGCTGCGTGGGCAGGCGGACTTCGACTGGCATTCGCTCTCCTTGGTCGCCCTCGCAAGCTCGGGCTCCTGCGGCGACGGTCGGCAGAGCCGCCATCGCCGAGTTCAGTCTATGAGTCCGACCTGCGTGGTCGGGATTCTCACGAGACGACGACCTGGCACTCGGCGACGTCGTCGTCGCGGATGCGGTAGGCGCGCAGCACGGGATCGCCGTCGCGCAGGCTGACGAGCGCGTACACCCACTCCGGATACCACGCCGCCTGCGCCACGTCTGTCGCCGACGGGTACGCGTCCGTGTGGGTGTGGCTGTGCCAGCAGCCCACGATGTCCTCGCCGCGTGCCTCGGCCGCGCGCATCGCCGCGATCTGGTCGCGGCCGTCGATCCGGTACGTGAGCGCGGAGGCGTCTTCGTTGCGGCACGGTCGCACTTCGCTGATGAGCCCCGACGGTTGTCCGTTCGATACCGGACCGATGAAGAGACCGCACGCCTCGTTCGGCAGTCCGTCGTAGCAGTGCCCGACGATCGCGCGGTATTGGTCCTCGGTGAGCCGGAGGGTCGGCGACACGAACGCCATGACGGCTCAGCCGGCGGTCGATGCGCCGGACTCCCGGATCGCCTGCCACACCCGCTCGGACGTGAGCGGCATGTCGAGGTGGCGGATCCCGTAGACCGACAGGGCGTCGACGACCGCGTTCTGGGCCGCGGGCGTCGAGCCGATCGTGCCCGACTCGCCGATGCCCTTCGCGCCGAGTGGGTTGAGTGGGGTCGGGGTCTCGGTGTTCGCGGCCTCGAAGCTCGGCAGCTCGGCGGCGCTCGGCATCGCGTAGTCCAAGAGGGTGGTGGTTTGCGGGTTGCCGTCGTCGTCGTAGGTGACGCCTTCGTACAGCGCCTGCGCAACTCCCTGCGCGATGCCACCGTGCTGCTGGCCGGCGACGAGCAACGGGTTCAGGACGCGGCCACAGTCGTCGACCGCCACGTGCCGGAGGAGCTCGACGCGTCCGGTCTCGGTGTCCACCTCGACCAGCGCGACGTCGGCGCCGAACGGGTACGTCGCTTCGCCCTGGTTGAAGTCGAGCTCCGCCCGCAGTCCGTCGTCATCGAAGTCCGCCGGGCGCCTGGCGCTGTCCGACGCCGCCATCGCGAGCTCCGCCCAGGTGAGCGCGCTGGCAGGCACACCGGCCACGCCGACACGACCGTCGTCGTGCACGACGATGTCGGCGACATCCGCCTCGAGCAGGTGCGCGGCAATGCGCTTGGCCTTGTCGAGCACGACTTCGCTGGTCTTGTGGAGCGCGCTGCCGGCGATCTGCAGTGACCGCGATCCCATCGTGCCCCCGCCGCGGGGAACGAGCGCAGTGTCGGACTGCACGACGCGCACCGCGTCCATCGGGACACCGAGAAGCTCGGCGACGATCATCTTGAACGCGGTCTCGTGGCCCTGCCCGTGCGCCGACGTGCCGACCGTCGCGGTCACGCTCCCGTCCGCGTGCACCTCGACCGCGCCGTACTCCTGGAACAATCCACCCGCCGTCACCTCCACGTAGGTCGACACTCCGATGCCCAGCTGCTTCACGTCACCGCGTTGGCGGCGTTCGGCCTGCTCGCGCCGAAGCTCCTCGTATCCGGCGAGGCGGCACGCCTCGTCGAGCGCCTTGGCGTACTCCCCCACGTCGTAGTTGGCGCCCGTGACCGTCGTGAGCGGGAACTCCTCGGGACGGAGGAAGTTCTGCTTGCGCAACTCGACGGGGTCGCGTCCGAGCTCGGCCGCGGCCATGTCGACGATGCGCTCCAGCAGCGCCGCCGCTTCCGGACGGCCGGCCCCCCGGTACGCGTCGGTCGGGGTCGTGTTCGTGACCGCGCTCCTGGAGTTGATCTCGACCTTGGGGAGCCGGTAGACGCCCTGCCCCATGCTGCGCGTGAGGAAGGGCAGGAAGGCGCCGATCCCCGGGTACGCGCCACCGTCGCACACGATCCGGCCCCGGAGACCGGTGAACGTGCCGTCACGCTTCAAGCCGAGCTCGATGTACTGGATCTGACCCCGGCCGTGCGTCATCGCCGTCATGTTCTCGGAGCGCGTCTCCGCCCATTTCAGCGGGCGCCCGAGCTTGCGGGCTGCGGTAGAGACGACCGCGAACTCCGGGTACAGGCCCGCCTTGGCGCCGAACCCGCCGCCCACCGCGGGCGCGATCACGCGCACCTGATCCTCGTCGAGCCCGACGACGCCTGCGAGTGAGTCACGCACGCTGTGCGGGTTCTGGCTGGGGACGTGGACGGTGAGGCGGTCGTCGCCTTCGAGCTGCACGACGATGCCGTTGGGCTCCATCGGCACGGGAGCCAGGCGCTGGTTGAGGAACCGGCCCTCCACGACGACCTCGGCGTCGTCGAAGATCGCGGGGTCCTCGCTGAAGTTGAACTCGATTGCCTGGTTGGAACCGTGCTCGGGAAAGAGGACGGGCGCACCGTCGGCCAACGCGGCTTCGGGATCGATGACGGTAGGCAGCGGGTCGTAGTCGACGATCACCAGCTCGGCGGCGTCGGCGGCCTGCGCGCGCGTTTCGGCGACGACGATGGCGACCATGTCACCGACGAAGCGCACGATGGCGTCCGCGAGGGGCGGGCGCGCCAGCGCCGCCGGCACCATCGCAAACCCCTGAAGCGGTTCGAGCCCGAGATCCTCGGCCGTGTACACGGCGACGACTCCGGGCATCTCGACTGCGTCGCCCTTGTCGATCGACTCGATGCGGGCGTGCGCCATCGTCGATCGTACGAATGCGACGTGGAGCAGGCCCTCGACCTCGAGATCGTCGAAGTAACCCGCCTCGCCGCGGAGGATCCGGGGGTCCTCGGTACGCCGGACGGGATTGCCGAGGATCGATCCGGAGGCGGCCATGGGCGAAATCTATACAGTCGAGTGATGGGCCGTCGCGGCGACACCGTCGTCATCCGGAACCGACGGGCCCGCTACGACTACCACGTGCTCGACTCGTTCGAGTGCGGGATCGTCCTCGCGGGCTCGGAGGTGAAGTCGATCCGTGACGGGCGCGCCAATTTGCAGGACGCCTACGCCCGCGTCGAGGACACCGAGGTGTGGCTTCACGGCATGCACGTCTCGCCGTACGAGTTCTCGCGCGCAGAGCTCGAGCCGACCCGGCGACGCAAGCTGCTCCTGCACCGCAAGCAGATCGACGACCTGACGCGGGCCACGGGCGAGAAGGGCGTCACGCTGGTGCCGCTGCGCGTGTACTTCAAGGAGGGACGAGCCAAGGTCGAGCTGGCCGTGGCCAAGGGAAAGCGCGCCTACGACAAGCGGCGGACGATTGCAGAGCGCGACGCCAAGCGCGAGGCCGAGCGCGCGCTCAAGGGCATACGCGACTGAGCGTCAGTCGGCGCTCGCGTGCGTCGACGCCGCGGCGCGGGCGCGTTCGAGGTCGGTGGGGGTCACGATGCCGACGAGCCGGTCGCCGTCGAACACGAGAATCGACTCGGTGGGGCCACGCGCCGGGCGCACGGCGACGTCTGCGAGGCGGTCGTCTCGTTGCGCGGTACGGATCAGCGGCCGTTGCACCGTGTAGTCGAGGACGCGCCGGGTCACCGCCTCGGACGGCGGGATCGACCTCAACTGCTCCACGTTCGCCAGTCCCGCGATGCCGCCGTCGTAGCGCTCGACGGCGACGACACGGTCATGAAGGCGCGGGGCGTCGTCGCGGAGGAACTCGTCCACGGTGAGCCAACCACGTGCCTTTTGCGGGTTGGGCGTCATCACATCACCGACACGCGCGTCGCCAAATGCGAGTCGGCTCCGCGCGAACTCCCGTTCGGCCCTTGCCGCGCTGATCACGAACCACCCGATCAGTGCAGTCCAGAGGCCGCCGAAGCCGAGGCCGACAATCCAGCTGACGGCACCGAGGGCCACGAGGACCCAGCCGAAGCCCACGCCCACCTGCGCCGCGGTTGCCGTCGCGCGGTCGCGGTTGCCGTGGATGGACCACAGCACCGACGCCAGGATGCGACCGCCGTCGAGCGGAGCCGCCGGCATGAGGTTGAACACAGCGAGGATCGCGTTGATGAGGGCGAGCCATCCGAGCGCCGAGCCGAGCAGGCCCGGGCCGCCGAGCGCGCTGATGGCGGTGGCGCCGAGGCCGAAGACGCCGGCGAGCACCAGGCTCGTCCCCGGCCCGACGGCGGCGATGACGAACTCGGCACGCGGAGACCGCGCCTCGCCGTCGAGCCTTGCCATCCCGCCGAGCATCCAGAGCGTGATGCCGTCGACGCGGATGCCGTGCCGGCGCGCCACGACGGAGTGAGCAAGCTCGTGGGCGAGCACGGAAGCGAAGAAGACCGCGGCGGTGACGATGCCGACGACCCAGTACGACCCGACCGGCTCGCCGGGGAACTCCATGGGGTAGCGATCGCCGGCGAGGCTCACGGTGAGCAGGCCCGCGATGACGAGCAGGGTCCAGTCGATCGCGACCGGGATCCCGAGGATCCTTCCCAAGCGAATGCCACCGCGTCCCATCATGGGCAAGAACGTCGCCCGGAACCGCTGTGTTCCTGCATCTGCCGCCCTCGCGAGCTCGAGACCCTGCCCCGATCCGAAACGTGCCCGGTAGAATGATGCGATACACCAAAAGGGGGTGACTGGCCTCGATTCTGAGGACCAACGTGGGTGAAGCGAGCCGACGTCCCCGGATCGTCGCAAAAGAGCCGGGAACCAACATAAATGCCGAGGACAAAAACCTCGCACTCGCTGCTTAAGAACTAAGTAGCGCGTCCGTTCCGGCCCAGCCGCTCGGTCGGACAGCGGGCGTCATGCAGAGCGGCTCACCGCCGGGACGGGCCTCGTGGCCCGGCGGGACATCGCAGCGAGGCTGGGGTCGCCGCAGGCCGCCGGTGAGTGGCGGTGACCCGAGAACTCCTCACTGGCTGCGCTCGGAGAAGCCCCACCGACGACTCGGAAGACGCGGGTTCGATTCCCGCCACCTCCACCGACATCCCCACCTGCGAGCCCCGGCGTCGAGCAACAGGCGCCGGGGTTTCCGCGTCGAGGGACCTAGTGAGTGCCGGCACCGAGCGCGAGATCGGCCGCGACGACGACGTCTCGCGTCGTGTCTCGAAGCGCGTTCGCGGTCGCCAGATCCGGTAGCCCTTCCCCGAAGTCGGGAACGTCCAGGACGGTCTCCAGGACTCCGGGCTCGGCGAACTCCAATCGTGCGCCGGCGCGCCGGAGGACTGCCCGCATGGCCGTGTTCTCCGAGAGCACGCGAGCGCGGAAGCGACGCACGTCGTTCTCGCGTGCCGCCACTGCGAGGGCGCCGAGCAGCAGTGTCCCGAGCCCACGCCCCTGGTTATCGTCGACGACCGCAAAGGCGACCTCGGCGATGTCGGGGTCGTCACGCTCGCGGATGTACCGCGCCGATGCGATCCCCGGCTCGCCCGGCTCCTCCGCAGCGAGCACGGCCCACGCGAAGTGATCGACGTAGTCGACGTCGATGAGGTACTCGACGACCTTGTCGCTCAACGGGGGCGCACTGAAAAAGCGTCGGTAGTGCGACTCGCGCGAGAAGCCGGGCTGTGAGTCCGCGAGCTTCCCGCGGTCTGTCGGCAGGACCGGTCTGATCGAGAGCCGGGCGCCGTCGCGCAACGTCACCTCGACCGGTCGAGTATTGGCGGCCAGACGCTGTCGTGCTGTGTGGGCCACTCGATCCGCGACACCGGGAACATGGAGAAGGATCGAGAACGCGTGAGCGTCTCCGGCGTACCCGGTGAGAGGACGGATCGCGGTCACGGTCGCCGACCGGGGCGCAGCGCGGAGCACGCTCAGCTCGCCAAGGATCGAGCCCGGCATCACCGTGCCCACGCGGCGCTCGCCCTGGCCATCGTCTCGCGCGACGGCGGCCTCGCCCGTGATCAGGAGCAAGAACGACAGCGCGGCCTCACCCTGCCTCGCCACCACCGCACCCTCGGCCGCGTCGACCGGGGACAACATCGACGCCAGCGGCTCCAGCTCGATCTGGCTGCGCCCGCTGAACAGCTCGAGGCGGGACAGGTCCGCCACCACCCGGGCCGTGTTCATGGCCTTATTTCAGCGCGCCTCCGCGTGCTCCGAGGGGCCGACGCGCTTCTCGAGCCACTGGTTCAACGGCTGCGAGGCGTGCAGGAAGTCGACGACACGCTGCTTGGCCTTGCTCGTGCCCAGCCACGCGCCGACCGGCCATTGCTTCCAGGTGATGAGGCCCTTGTGGCGGAGCAGGTCGATGCGCGGGTGGTCCTTCGGGTAGCCCTTCGGAGCCGTCTTCAGCACGTCATGGGCGGTGACGTCGATGCCGCGCTTGCGGATCTTGGCGACCAACTCGACGAGCTCCCGTCCTTTGCGCTCGTCCGCGACTGAACGTCGGAACCGGTCGAGCTGGTCGGGAGCCATCATGTACATCCCACACCCCGCCCCCAGCCCGTCGGCGTCGAAGTGGATGTAACCGCCGCTGGACAGGGTGGCGGCAATGGACGTCTTGTACGGCGATTTGTCTTTGCTGAAGCGGACGTCACGGTACGGGCGGAAGACCTTGGCCTCTCCGAACTCGGCCGCGAGCTCGGCGAGCAACTCGTCCATCGGGCCGCGGACGACGCCCTCGTAGACGGCCTTGTTCTCCTGCCAGTACGTCTTGGAGTTGTCGGCCTCGAGACCCTCGTAGAACTCGACCGCCTCTGCGGGCCACCCTTGGAACATCGGCGCAGGCTAACGCTCGCGTCCCAACGCGGGTCACGACGCGCCGGCCCGGAGGCCATGATCGGTGCATGAGCGACCAGCTCCAAGGCCGGCTTCTCGTCGCCACGCCGACGCTGTACGACCCCAACTTCTTCCGAACGGTCGTGCTCGTGCTCGAGCACGGGGAGGACGGTGCGCTCGGGGTGGTGCTGAACCGGCCCAGCGAGTCGGTCGTCGGCGAAACGCTCTCCGACTGGAGCTCTCTCGCCTCCCATCCGCAAGTGCTCTTCGTCGGCGGCCCGGTTGCCCCCGACTCGGCGATCGGACTGGCACGAGCGGAGGCGGCTGAAGACGCCGAAGGGTGGGTCCCGCTGTTCGGGCACCTCGGGACCGTGGACCTCGGACGGCCGCCGCTCGAGCTCCGGGTCTCGGTGCAGAACCTGCGCGTCTTCGCCGGTCATGCCGGCTGGGCCGCGGGTCAGCTCGACGGCGAGGTCGACTCCGGAGGGTGGTTCGTGCTCGACGCCGCGCCCGACGACCTGTTCACGGCCGACCCCGGCGCGTTGTGGACGTCGATCCTGCGGCGCCAAGGCGGCCGCCTGGCCATGTTCGCGAACGCCCCGGCGCACCCGTCGCTGAACTGATGGCGCGCTACATGGTCGACGGCATGAACGTGATCGGCTCGAAGCCGGACGGCTGGTGGCGCGACCGAGACGGGGCGGCTCGGCGGCTGCTCCGCCGGCTGCAGAACGCAGCTGCTCGCCCGGGCGACGACTTCACGCTCGTCCTCGACGGGCGGCCGCTCCCCGATCTGCCCGAAGGCGTGCACGGTGACGTCACGGTGCGTTACGCGGGCAGGCGCGGACGCAACGCCGCCGACGACCGCATCGTCGAGCTGGTCACGGGTGACGATGATCCCGCGAGCATTCGCGTCGTGACATCGGACCGGGAGCTCGCGGACCGCGTCTCCGCGGCCGGCGCGACCACCGAAGGCGCGCGCGCCTTCCTCCGTCGCCTCGAGCGGCTCGGCGCCTGAGCCGACGCTCCCTCGCTCGCCGGGAGATCAGCTGGTCGGGAGCTGCTCGCAGGCGGACTCGTCCTGGAAGAAGCCGAGCCGGAACGCTTCCACGCGCTCGAACGCCGTTCCGCGCGTCCCTTGTTTCGCTCCGGCGGGGTCGGCGAACACGAGGAACGACTGCACGACCTCATCGAGGTCGCCCGGCGAGAGCGCAAACGCGGACTGCCTACTCTCGGGGGCGCCGCGCGCCTGGACGGTGCCCTGCTGGTCGACGGGCACGCTCCCCACCCATGCACCGGTGAAGCAGTCGGCCTGCAGCCCGACCGCCTTGCTGTCACCCGTGATCCCCAGCCGATTCTGCATCGCAGAGGCCCAGGCGTTCCCGATCAGGACGCTCACCCCGAAGTCTCCGACGGTGTCGTACACCCCCCGGACGAGGTTGCGGTCGTACGCGATGAAGTCGTTGTCGGCGCAGTAGAAGACCCTGTCCTTGTAGTCACTCGCCTTGAGCTTCAGGCTCGGGCACTCCGGCAGCGACTTCTTGTCCTTCGGGTTGTAGGCGATGACGTCGCTGACCGACTTGTACGGGGCTCCCTTGAACGTGAACTGCCCCCAGTAGAGGTCGAGATCCTGCTTGGTCGTCGGCACGACGTCGCGGAAGGGCAGGTTCCCTCCCTGGATGACATCCTGCAGGCTCGTGAACGGCAACTCGAGGATCAGGGGTGGGTTCTGGGCCCAGGCGGCGCAGCGTTGCGCGCCACCCTCGACGCCCTGCTGGAACGCGTTCACGCGGTCGAACCCCGAGCCGTGGGCGCCCTTCATCGTCGGGTCGCCTCCGGTCGGATCGCGGAACTGCAGCAGGCCGGCGAGACCGGTGTCGAGGTCACCCGGCTCGAGCTGGACCCGGCTCGCGCCGCTCTGCACGTGGGCGACCCACGCGCCGGCGAAGCAGTCGGCCTGGGTCTCGGACAGCACTGTCGCCGGAAACTGCGTCCCGGTCTGTCCCTGGATGACGTGACCCCACTCGTGCGACAGCACGAGCGCGAGCGGAAACGCGTCCTTGAACTGCTTGTACAGACGCGGGAAGAGCTCTCCGTTGTCGTAGTTCACGGTCCCGTCGAGCTGGCAGACGAACGCGTTGTCCTTGAAGTCCTGGTAGCCCCTGTTCGTGGCGCGAGCGCACTCGGTGATCGCCTTCATGTTCGTCTTTGCCGTGTACGCGTGGATCTTGCTGTTGGGCACCCGTTCGTACGGGACGCCGTACACAGCGGGCATCTGCTGCTGCCAGAAGTCCTGGATGTCGGCGATCGCGGTCTTGAGGGTCTTGTCGTACGGCTGCGCCGCCGGCCGTTGCGCCGCAGCCGGGCCGACGCCGGCAATGCTGACCGCCACCGCGACTGTCGCGCTGGCGAGCAGCGCCACGCACCGTTTGAACACCCGAGTCCCCTCTCCACCGCCTGTTCGGGAGCCGTCAGTCTGCCAAACTTGCGATCCCGCCCAAACTGTCGCTCTCACACGTCGCGTCGACTTGCTGTACTGGAGTCATGGCCGATTCTCTGCCCGTCGCCGTCGAGCGAGGTGACATCGATGAGCTCGTGCGCCTTGTCGACGCGCTCAGCGCATCTCGGGAGTGGGACCGGCTCGTCGAACTGCGCGATCGCTGCGTGCACGCGATCGAACGCGGGCGCCAGTTGTGGCCGGTCGCCGCGCACGCCGAGTATCGGCTCGCGCTCGAGGCGCCGGGACGCTGGGCGGCACAGATGCTTGTCGAGGGCGCCGGCCGTTTCGCGCCGGGACCGCTCCCGGAGGTGGCGGCGTCCACGCACGAGTGGGCCGACCTCGCGGCACATGTACCCGCCGGTCCGCCGGCCGTCGTCACGGCGCACGAGCGCGTGGTCCGCGGCGAGGACCTCACCGGCGAAGCGCTCCCCGGTCCGGCCGTGCTCGACCTCCCCCTGCGCCTGGCCGACTGGGAACCGGAGTACGACCTCGCGCACTACCGCCCCGACGGCGCCGATTTCCCGGGACCACCACCGCGCCCGCTCGAAACCGTCGACGGGCTGTCGCGCGCCTCCGAGACGACGCATGACCCGGCGACGGACGCCCTCGTCGACGCGGTGCGCGCCTGGACCGAAGGCTCCGAAGGCGAGGCCCAGGCGATCGCCGTGCGCGGCGATGCCCTCGGCGCCATCGCCGCGCTCGGGCGGGATCGCGTGCGGATCGCGGCGCTGGACCCGGCCGAGGCCATCCGCACGCTGGCGTGGGCGGGCGCGAGCGGCGGCGCTCACGCGCGCCGTCCCGGCGCGGCCGCCGGACGCTTTGCGGCGTGGTGGGCCGGTGCCGCACTCACAGGGTTGCTGGAACGGTGGCCCGTCGATGCCGCCGAGCTCGGCGACGCGCTCGCCCGCCTGCGCTGGTACTCCTGGGACAGCGGCGCAGCGACGACGGGTTGGCGGCTGCACCTCGCGATCGAGGATCCCGCCTCGGCGCGAGCGTGGGCCGTCGCCGCTGTCGACGTGGCGTGAGCAGCGCACCTGACCCCTAGATTGTGCGCGTGGACGCCATTCGGTTCTTCGGGCTCTCGCGCGCCGAAGATCCGGACGTGTGGCAACTGCCGGTCATGCCGGAGCTGTGCTCAGGACGCGGCACGCTCTTCGGTGGCGCTGGGCTCGGAGCAGCCATCGAGGCGCTGGAACGCACCACCGGGCGGCCGTTGGTGTGGGCGAGCGCCCAGTACCTGTCGTACGCGCGGCCACCGTCGGTCGTCGAGATCAACATCGACGAGGTCGTGCGCGGTCATCGCTCGTCCCAGGCCCGCGCCGTGGCTCGCGTCGACGGCGAGGAGATCTTCGCCGTGAGCGCCGCGCTCGGAGCCCGCACGTTTCCCATGTCCGGCTCGTGGGCGGTGCGACCCGAGGTGCCGCCACCCGATGCGAGCCCGCCACGCGAGGCCCTGCCGCGCCATCGCGGCACGATCATGGACCGCCTCGAGATGCGCCTCGCCGCGGGGCGCTCCGTCTACGACCTGCCCGGTCCGCCCGGTGACGGCCGGGCCGCGCTCTGGGTGCACCTCCCGTCTCTCGAGATGTCGGCGGCCGCGCTGGCGATCGTCGGCGACTTCGTGCCGTTCGGAGTGGGGCAGGCGCTGGGTGACCGCGCCGGTGGCAACAGCCTCGACAACACGCTGCGCGTCGTGACGCGGCATCCGACCGAATGGATCCTCGCCGACGTGCGCGTCCACGCCGTCGTGGACGGGTTTGGTCACGGTCTCGTGCATCTGTGGGCCGAGGACGGCACGTTGCTCGGCACGGCGAGCCAGTCGGCGATCGTCCGGAAGCATCGCGACTGGGAGGAAGACGACGCGGCCGGCGAGTCCGGCGACGCCGGCGCGCCGCCACGACCGGAGGGAGACAACGCATGAGCGTCCCACAGCGTCACGGCATCACCGTGCCGTTCGAAGGCGTCCCGCTGCACGCGCACAAGGAGTGGTTCGAGGAGATCGCCGCCCTCGGGTACACAGACCTGTGGTCGGCGGAGTCCGGCGGAGCCGATGCGTTCACTCCCCTCGCCTTGGCGGCGGCCTGGGCGCCGTCGCTGCGACTCGGCACCGCGATCGTCCCCGCGTACACGCGCGGAGCGGCGACCCTCGCCGAGACGGTGGCGAGCATGGTGCAGGCGGCGCCCGGACGCTTCGCGCTCGGGATCGGAACATCCTCGAACGTGATCGTCGAGAACTGGAACGGCATCCCGTTCGAGGAGCCCTACAAGCGGGTTCGCGACACGATTCGGTTCCTGCGGGCGTCGCTGTCAGGCGAGAAGGTCACGCAGCAATACGACACGTTCAGCGTGAAGAGCTTCCGGCTCGGTATCCGAATCGACGAGATGCCGCCGATCCTCGTGGCGGCGCTGCGCCCGGGAATGCTTCGGCTCGCGGGCCGTGAGGGCGACGGGGCGATCATCAACTGGCTGTCGGCGGAAGACGTCAAGACGGTGGTGCCACACGTCGGCGAAGACAAGGAGATCGTGGCGCGGATCTTCGTGCTGCCGACCGACGACGAGGAAATGGTGCGCTTCGTGGGGAAGCGCGCGATCGCCGCGTACCTCAACGTGCCGGTGTACGCCGCGTTCCATGCCTGGTTGGGTCGCGGCGAGACGCTCCAGCCGATGTGGGACGCGTGGAAGGCCGGCGACCGCGAAGCGGCCACGGCTGCGATCCCCGACGAGCTCGTGGACGAGCTGATCGTCCACGGCACGCCGTCAGAGATCCGCGAGCGCCTGGCGCAGTACGCGACCAACGGTGTGACCACACCTGCTCCGGCGTTCCTTGCCGGGGCCGACGACGCCCGCCGGGCCCTCCGCGAGCAGGCGCCGAATCCCGCCTAGCTCGGAGCGAGCGCGCTACGCGACTTGCTTGAGCCGGACCTCGCCGTGTCGAAGCGTCGCCTGGTTGCACAGAACCAGCGCGCGGATCACCCACCAGCCGGGATCGATCTCGCCGCGGGCGAGCGCGAAACGCGCGGACGTCGGCGCCGCGTGGTGGTTGTTGTGCAGCCCTTCGCCCGCGGTGATCAACGCCAGCCACCGCGCGTTGCCGGCGAGATTCTCGTGTGGGCGACGGCCGCGTGTGTGGCCGATGGCATTGATCGCTCCGCTCAGCATCACGTAGGTCACGGCGTGGACGGCAGCTGCCAACAACCCGGTCTGCCATCCCAATGTGACGCACAGGATGCCGATCCCGATCGCGAGCCCGGCGACACCGTGGTCGAAGAACCACCGGTCCAGCTGATCGGATGGAAGATCACGCGCGTACCTGCGTACGGTGAGCTTGTCGCGGGCCACGCGCCGGTAGAGCCCGACGTTCGCGAGCTGCACCCGCCAGAAGCCGAGCACGCGCGGGCTGTGCGGATCGGCGGGCGTGTCGGAGGTCGCGTGATGCCGGCGGTGCACCGCCACCCACTCCCGGGGTCGCATGCCGGTCGTGAGCCACAAGACGACTCGACTCACCATCGCTACGGGCCCGCGCACGGCCAGCGCCCGATGAGCAAGGGTCCGATGGAGGTACACCGTGGTCACGATGATCGAGATCTGCGTCACGGCGAAGCCCACAACCAGCGCGAGCCACACGTTCACGGATGGTTCTCCTCGTTCTGGGGGTCCGATCGGTCCGGGGGGTCCGAGGATCGGCGTGTCTCGAAACGCTACCCTACCTACCAGTAGGTAGAAGCATTCGGGCGGGATTGTGCAGCCTCGTCCGGGATTCGACCGACACGAGCGGGTGCTCCGGCCGCCGGGCGGGCCCCGCCATGGGGAGCGATGACGGCCGACACGCAGGCGCCTGACACGAAGTCGCTGATCCTCGACGCCTCGCTGCGCCGGTTCGCCGAGCACGGCTACCACGGAACCAGCCTCAACGACATCGCCGACGCCGTCGGCATCCGGCGGCCAAGCGTCCTGCACCATTTCCCGTCGAAGGAGGCCCTGTACCGGGCGGTGCTGCTCGACGCGTTCGCGGACTGGTTCGCGCTGGTCGACGAGGCGATCGCCGGCCCGCAGAAGCAGGGTTGGCCCCAAGTGGAGCGGGTGCTCCGAGCTGCGTTCCTCTTCTTCGAGGAGCACCCGGACTTCGTGCGCCTGGCCCGGTGGGAGGCGCTCGAGGGCGGCCCCATGCTGTCGGAGGAGCTGGGCGCGATGCTGCAACCGCTCTTCGAACGCGCGATCGAGTTCTTCGAGCGGGAGATGGCCGCAGGACGACTGCGCCGATACGACGCCGGTCAGTTGTTGCTCACGGGTTACGGCGCGGTGCTCTCGTATCTCTCGGATGCTTCGTTGATCACCTCGTTGCTCGGTGCCGATCCGCTCAGCCCTGCGATGCTCGCCAAGCGGCGCGAGCACGTCATCGACTTGCTGCGAAACGCATTGGAGCCGTAGGGCCCG
Source organism: Actinomycetota bacterium (assembly GCA_030948625.1). Classification (GTDB taxonomy): domain Bacteria; phylum Actinomycetota; class Acidimicrobiia; order IMCC26256; family JACDBD01; genus JALZAA01. The sequence goes on along the minus strand of JALZAA010000252.1, from coordinate 4,323 downwards.
CGGCGACCAATGAATCTCTAGAACTTCGCCTGTTCCCGAAACCGGTCGAAGATCCCCGGGTCGCCGAACATGTCGACCGCTTCGGTCGGCTTGCGCCCATGGAGCACGAGCAGCAAATCGGACGCGGGGCCGCGCAGGGCGACGTCGCCTTTGGCGTGCTCCCTCGTGACGTGCATGTCGTTTCCGTCGAGTCGCACGAGCCATTCTCCTGGAACATCCGTGGCATGCAGATGGACCGTGCTCTGCTGGGCGAACGTTCGGCCGGGAAAGAAGGGGACGAGGCCGAGGTGCTCGTCGATGGCGTCGGCGGCGAGCTCGCCGTCGATCGCGTCTTCGCCCCCGGCGGCGTGCTGCGCGTCCCACCGGTGCATCGCCGTCTCGTGAGCGGTACGGCGCGCCCAGAAGCCGACACTGCGGTCGAACGGCACCCACGTCCAACACGGCGTGGCCGGGTCCGTCGCCGCCAGCTTCGCGGCAAGCGTCTCGGCGCCCGCCTGCAGCCATTCCGCGGGCGCATCCTCGGGAGCATGCGCGAACTTGTCGAACATCTCTCCGTCGGGCGGGCGATCGAGATTTCCCGCCACCCACCGGTGGTGAGAGCCGAGATGTCGGACGAGATCCTGCAGCGTCCACTCCGGGCAGGACGGCACGATCGTGTCCATCGGAGTTTCACGAACGGCGTGCGCGGCGGCCGACGCATTCGATCGCAGCGCGGAGATGTAGTCGTCGTACTCCATTGTGAGCCCCTTCGTCGCTACAGCCCCAACGTGGCTTCGAGCTCGACGCGTTCGACCAGCCCCGGTCCGTCGTTGTCGGCGCTGTTCACCGCCGTGCCGACGGGATAAGTATCGAGCAGGTCGTTTCGGGCCGGGACCAGGAGCCGCCCGAGCGCGTCCACGTCGTCGACGGTGGGGTCGAGCCAGCGATCCCAGTCGTGCTCCTCGAGAACGACCGGCATGCGATCGTGGAGTGGCGCCAGCGCATCGTTCGCGTTCGTCGTGACGATCGCGCACGAACGTAACCACTCGCCGTCGGGCTCATTGGCGTCACGCCACGCCGCCCACAGGCCGGCGAACGCCATGGGCTCACCGTCGCGCCGGTGGATGAACATCGGCTGCTTGCGTCCCCCGCGGCGTTGCCACTCGTAGAAGCCGTCGGCCGGCACCAGGCAGCGGTGCTTCTGGAAGGCACGCTGGTAGGCAGGCTTGTCGGCCAGCGACTCGGCGCGGGCATTGATCATGCGGTCGCCGGCCTTCGGGTCCTTCGCCCACGACGGGACCAGCCCCCACCGCAGCTGCGACAGGTAGCGGCGGCGCTCTCCGTCAGAGGCTCGATCCCTCACGCCGTAGACGGCGGCCCGAGGAGCGACGTTGTAGCTGGGCTCGCGCGCCGGCGCCGTCACCTCGTCGACGCCGAACCGCTCCACGAGGAGCTCCGGCGACGAGACCTGCACGAATCTTCCGCACACGCTGCGCACCGTACCGAAGCCGGCAGCACGCCCCTGGTGCCCCAGGTCACGTTGCCTTTCCGGCGTCGATCCCCCATGATCAGACCGAACGGTCGGTTTCACAAAGGGGACGGCATGACGACCACGAGCGTCCTGCGCACAGGACGCACAGGACGCAAAGGAGAGGTCACGCGCCGCCTCATCCTCGAGCGGGCGGCGCCCGTCTTCAACCAGCGGGGCTACGCCGGCGCGTCGATGAGCGAGATCGTCGAGGCGACCGGGCTGGAGAAGGGTGGCATCTACAACCACTTCGGCAGCAAGGACGAGCTCGCGCTCGAGGCGTTCGCGTACTCGATCTCACTCATCGTCGAGGGCTACGCCGCGGTGCAGGAAGGCAAGGTCGGCCTCGATCGGCTCGTCGCGATCATCGAGATCTTCGACGATTGGGCCGGTCACCCGATCGTCCCGGGCGGATGCCCGATCATGAACACGGCGATCGAGTCCGACGACACCCATCCCGCGCTCGCGGCCGCCGCCCGCGACGCGATGGAGTCCTGGCACCGCCTGATCGGCTCGATCGTGAAGGAAGCCAAAGCTCGCGGCGAGCTCGATCCCGACGTCGATCCGTACGAGCTCGCAACGCTGGTGACGTCCACCCTCGAGGGGTCCCTGATGCTCAGCAATCTGTTCGGCGACCGCGTGCACAAGCACCGCGCGGTCGCGTCACTCGTCGACCACGTCGAAAGCCTGCGGCGTTCGCGCCGGCAAACGAAAGGGAGGGCAAGCCGATGACCGCACTCGAGGACCGCAGCCGCATCATCACTTGGGACGACCCCGTCGCGAGCTGGAAGGCAGCGGCCGGCCGCGGCGGCCTCGACGTGCTGCGTGCGATCGCCGGCGGCGAGCTTCCCCCTCCGCCGGTGGCGAGATTGCTCGGTCTGGAGGTCGAGCAGGTGAGCGAGGGGCTCGTCACGTTCGCGTTCGACCCTGCGGAATTCCACTACAACCCGTTGGGCACCGTGCACGGCGGGATCCTGACGACCGTGCTCGACAGCGCGATGGGATGCGCTGTCCACAGCCGCCTGCGGGCCGGGCTCACCTACACGACGCTCGAGCTCAAGGTGAACTTCCTGCGGCCGGTACGGGTCACCACGGGGCGCGTGCGCGGCGAGGGCAAGGTCGTGCACCTGGGTGGGCACGTCGCCACCGCAGAGGCGCACCTCGTCGACGCCGACGGCGCGCTGTATGCGCACAGCACGAGCACGTGCCTGATCTCCTCGCCGAGCTCCGAGAGTCGCGAGGCGGGAGCTGCCTGATGGCCGCGCTCCAGCAACCAGTGGCGGAGACTCCTCCGCAGCCGGGCGCCCCGACCGAGCTCGTGGACGGGACCGACATCACGATCCGGGTCATCCAACCCGCCGACGCGTACGCGCTGCTGCGCATGTTCGACCGCCTCTCCCCCGAGTCGCTCTACCACCGCTTCTTCTCCCCCATGCCCCAGCCGCGGCGCGCGGCGCTGCTCCACCTCGCGGGCCTCGACCACGAGATGCACGAAGCGGTGGTCGCCGAAGTCGACCGTGAGATCGTGGGCGTCGCCCGCTACGACGGCCGCACCGGTGAGGACGACGCCGAGGTCGCCGTGATCGTCGACGATGCATGGCAGGACCGCGGCCTCGGCACGCGCCTGCTGCACCGGTTGGCGCGCGTCGGCGCCCGCCGCGGGCTCGTGGCCTTCCGAGCCGTCGTGCTGGGTGAGAACCGTCGGGTGTTGCCGTTCTTACGGCGCCTCTCGCCGGAAGCCGAGGTCCGCTTCCGAAGCGGCGAGTACCAGGTCTATGCGCCGTTCCGCGTGCGGCGGTCGGCGACGCGATAGACGGCCGATCGGGCACCGCAATAATCCGACCTTTTTACTCGACTTTTGCGGGCTCCCTGATACCGTGAGGTCTCCACGAGGCAGACGAGCGAGACGAGGAGACAGTCATGGCACTTCGCCTGGGCGACACGGCTCCCGACTTCACCGCGGAGACGACCGAGGGCAACCTCAACTTCTACGACTACCTCGGCGACAGCTGGGGGATGCTCTTCTCGCATCCGAAGGACTTCACACCCGTCTGCACGACCGAGCTCGGCGCATTCGCGAGGCGGAAGTCGGAGTTCGACCAGCGCAACGTCAAGCTGATCGGGATCAGCGTCGACCCGCTCGAGTCGCACAAGGGATGGTCGAAGGACATCGAGGAGACGCAGGGCGCGGCGCCCAATTATCCGTTGATCGCCGACCCCGACCGCACGGTCGCCGACCTCTACGACATGATCCACCCGAACGCCAGCGACACCGTGACCGTCCGCTCCGTGTTCATCATCGGCCCGGACAAGAAGATCAAGCTCACCATCACGTACCCGCAGAGCGCGGGGCGCAACGTCGACGAGCTGTTGCGGGTGATCGACTCGCTCCAGCTGACCTCGGACTACAGCGTCTCGACGCCGGTCGACTGGCAGGAGGGCGAGGACGTCATCATCGTCCCGGCGGTGTCCGACGAGCAGGCCAAGGAAAAGTTCCCGAAGGGTTGGAAGACCATCAAGCCGTACCTCCGGGTCACTCCCCAGCCCAACAAGTAACCCGCCGGGCCGAGCGGCCGACGCCGGACCCGCGGCGACGGCGGCTTTGCCGACCGTCGTCGCAGCGCCGGAGCCTGCGACGGCAACAAGAAAGCTCGGCGAGCAGCTAGATCCAGCCCATCGGGTCGACGGGGTTGCCGTTGACCCGCACCTCCCAGTGGAGGTGGGGGCCCGTCGACGTACCGGTCGAGCCGACGCGTCCGATGACCTCGCCCCGGCTGACGTGCTGGCCGACGTGGACTCCGATCGACGACTGGTGG
>JALZAA010000244.1 GCA_030948625.1 Actinomycetota bacterium | reverse complement strand
CTTCGGATGAGAAACCGATCGGGTAGTCATCCGCCTCGACGAATCGAGCGAACGTGTTCAGCAGAACCAGGGCACTAACCCGCTCGGGATGCATCGCCGCATAGAGGATGGCGATCGGCCCCGTGTCCATGCTGGCCAGGATGGCCGTTCGCTGCGATCCCGTTGCATCAAGTACCGCCGCCATGTCCTCGGTCCAATCCTCCAAGGTCGGGACAGCGTTTCGGGGGACTCCATCAGAGGCTCCCGTGCCTCGGCGATCAAAGATGATGAGCCTGAACAATGATGCGAGGCGGTCGAGAAACTCGGCGATGACCGGAACGTGCCAGTTGAACTCGATGTGACTTCCGAGGCCGTAGCAGAACAGAAGATCGAGAGGCCCGTCGCCGAGGATCTGATAGGCGACATCGGCGTCGCCTACCGCGACGTACCTAACCTCCGGGCGATCCATTGCCGGCCAGTCTGTCTCAGTTGTCGAATGCCGTCGCCTGAGACCGCGCCCTCGATCTCGAGGCGGTCGGATTAACGAAACCGAAACGGCGTGCGAGACGTGTCGGCGGTCAGCCCGGTCTCACGGCGTACGTGATGCCCCAGCCTGGTGCCGAGACGGCGTCTTCACGGACCACGTCGCCGGGGTGGGTGCCGTTCACCATCCGGCCGTTGCCGACGTGCATGCCGACATGTTGGGTCGGGTCGCTCGGAAACAGCAGATCGCCGGGCTGGAGCGCGCTCAATGAGATCTTCGGGTAAGCGTTGTACTGATCACCTGACGTCCGCGGCAGGGACAGGCCGCCGTCCTGCCAAGCTCGCCACGTCAGTCCGGAGCAGTCGTAACAATCGGGTCCCGTCCCGCCGTTGCAGTACGGCACCCCGAGTTGCGATTCCGCGAAGGCCACCGCCGCCGCCGCGCCCGGGTGGACCGGTGGGCCGCCGCCGCCTGGACCTGGCGCGAAACATCCCGAAGTCACGAGGGCGATCGCCCCGATTCCAGTCAGCGCAAACCAACGACGAGGACCGGAGAGGCTGGCCATACGGGTGCGTTCCGGCGTCATCAGGCCCCCCCAGGCTCGAGAACGGGCAACACCGAAGGCTCGGAAGTCACAAGGGAGGGTAATAGCCCTCAGAGAACATATGCCACGCCAGTTGCTCTGAGCGCGTGAAACCCATACGTGGCCTCAAGTCACAGAGTCAACACAACCGACTTCGGTTGTCCAGGCTGGCGCCCCGTCACCTCGCGGGAGCGCTTCGCCGGACCTGTACATATCAGCAGGAAGCGAATGACTGTCGGTCCTTGAGACCGCAGGTCTATCCGTGCCGCGCGCTAGCGATGACTCGCGGGCCTGCCTTGCGACCAGTGCACGCGAGAGCGGGACGATTCGCAAGGCTTACGCAGGCGTTCCATGCACGCGCGATCAGTGCAGAGCCGAACGCATTCTTTGCGGGACTAACCTCCGCCGGCCCCCCCGACCGGCGGGACACTGGCCGGCGCGCCGCCACCCGGATTTTGTGGTGTCGGCGATGTTGGTTGCGGCACCGAGGGCGCCGGCGTGGGTGTCGGCTGTGGCGCGGGTGTCGGCTGTGGTGTGGGCGTCGGCTGCGGTGCCGGCGTCGTGTCGGGTGGCCGCGTCGTGGGTGGGGGAACGTCGGCGGTGCGACCGAGGAGCGGATCAATGCTCTTGCCCGGCGCGTCGCACCCTCCTCCCGGGGTTGGGAACGGCGTGTCGGTTTTGCCTGCCAACGCCGGGGTCATGAAATTGCGCCAGATGGTGTTCGGGACTCCCGCCCCGAAGCCCGCGCCGCCAGGGACGTCTTGCTCGGGCACGCCGTGCCAGACGAACGAGACGAGGTCGGGCGTTCCCCCCAGGAAAGTCGAGCTGATCTTCCTGTCGTTGGTGCCGGTCTTGCCGAATACGTCGTGGCCGGGCACCCCTTTGCCGTATGCGGTGCCGCCGGGGGCGTCGATGGGCCCGTGCAGGACGCTCGCCTCGCAGGCGGCGACGTCGGGGTCGAGCACGCGGTTTCCGGGCCGGCCGGTCTCGTCGAAGATAACTTTGCCGTCGGCGCCGACGACCTTCTGCACGAAGATGGGGTCGTGGTGGATCCCCCCGTTTGCGATCGTGGACCCGATGGTGGCCATCTCGAGCGGCGTGATGGAAATGACGCCGAGGGTGAACGTAAGCACCCGCCAAGCGTTCACGGGCTGGCGTCCGCTCACGGTGGGTCGCATGCCCAGCTTCTGGGCCATGTCGATGACCTTCTCCATGCCGACGCTCGTCGATAACCGTACGAAGGCGCAGTTCACCGACTCCGCGGTCGCTTGATCGATCGACAGCTGACCACCGCCGCCCTCGGCGTTTTGAGAAGATCCGTCGAAGCCGCGCACCGAGCACGGTTGGTTGCCGTCGACCTGGTCGCGACGCGAGTAACCGTTCTGGAGGACGGTCGCCAAGGTGACGATCTTGAAGCTCGATCCCACCTGTCTTCCCGCGCCGTCCACGGCGAGGTTGAACTTGGCTTCGCTATACGGCCGGTTATCCGCCATCGCCTTCACGTAGCCGGTCTTGGGGTCCATTGCGACGAGCGCGCCGCCGTAACCCGGCGCAGCCCCGACGAGACCGCGTGCTACCGCATCGTCCGCCTGGTTCTGCATCGTCTGATCGAGCGTCGTGGACACCTTCAAGCCGCCTTGGAGCACCTTGTTGCGCCGCTCCTGTGCCGTCGCTCCGAGCCGCGGATCGTTGAGCAGGACCTGCTGCGCGCGCTCCGCCCACGCGTTCGCCGGCTTGAGCTCGGTGGACGGCTTGACCGTCGGCAGCGGCTCTAGGGCCGCAAAGTTGGCCTGGTCCTGGGTGATCACGCGCTCGTGCACCATGATCCCGAGCACTTCGTTCCGCCGCTTGACCGCCTGTTCCGGATGGACGAAGGGGTTGTCGCCTTCCGGGTTGCGGATCACGCCCGCCAACAGCGCGGTCTCCCCGACCGTGAGCTCGTTCAGGTTCTTGCCCCGGGGGAAAGGAGCGCCGGGGTCGGCGGTGAGGAAGAACCGCCGCACGGCCGCCTTCAGGCCGTACGAGCCTTGCCCGAAGTACACGGTGTTGAGGTACTGCTTGAGGATCTCGGGCTTCGAGTACTTGTCGTTCAGGCGGTAGGCGAGGATGAGCTCCTTCGCCTTCCGTGTCAGGTCCTGCTTATTTCCCAGGATCCGGTTCTTGACCAACTGCTGCGTGATCGTCGACCCACCCTGGGAGACCTTGCCCTTCGTGAAGTTGTCGACGAACGCGCGCGATACGCCGTTGACGTCGAAGCCGGGGTTCTTCCAGAAGGTCTTGTCCTCGACGGCGATGACCGAATTGATGAACAGCTGCGGGACCTCGTCGAGCTGGGCAGGCTCGCGGTCCAGCAACCCGATCTTGCCGATCACGTTGTTCTGCGAGTCGTAGACCGTCGTGG
>JALZAA010000237.1 GCA_030948625.1 Actinomycetota bacterium | reverse complement strand
CAATCGTTCTCCTCGTCGTCCTCGCGCTCATTCTCAGCTACAACGGCCTGGTCCGGTTGCGGAACCGGATCGACAACGCCTGGTCGCAGATCGACGTCCAGCTCAAGCGGCGCTACGACCTGATCCCCAATCTCGTGGAGACGGTCAAGGGCTACGCCGCCCACGAGCGCCAGACCCTCGAGAGCGTCACGCAGGCTCGCGCGAACGCCATCAACGCCCAGGGCCCGGCGCAGCAGGCCCAGGCCGAGAACGTGCTGAGCGGCGCGTTGAAGAGCCTGTTCGCGGTGGCCGAGGCCTATCCCGACCTGAAGGCGAACCAGAACTTCCTGTCACTGCAGGAAGAGCTGACCTCGACCGAGGACCGCGTCGCGTACGCCCGGCAGTTCTACAACGACTCGGTGCTCTCGTATAACAACAAGTTGCAGACCTTCCCCCGCAACGTCATCGCCGGGACGTTCAGCTTCGAGAAGCGCGAGTACTTCGAGGGCGATCCCGAGGCGACGGGACCGGTCCGGGTCCAGTTCTGACCCGACGTCCAATGCTGAGCCGCCGGGTGGGGTAGGGGCCCGCCGGCGCAAGGAGAACGCGCTCGTGTACGAGCAGATCTCGAAGAACAAGCGGCGGACGTTCTTGCTGCTGTTCTTCTTCGTCGCGCTGATCGCCGCCGCGGCCCTCGCGTTCAACTTTCTGTTGGGCTTCGGGGCGGTCGGCGTCGCATTCGCGATCGTCTTCGCGATCGCGATGGCATGGGGCTCGTACTTCTACTCCGACAGGGTGGCGCTCGCCGCGAGTCGCGCCCGCCCCGCCGAGGGGCCCGAGTACCAGCGCTACCACAACCTCGTCGAGGGCCTATGTATCGCCGCCGGACTGCCCAAGCCGCGCCTGTACGTGGTCGAGGATCCCGCGCCCAACGCCTTCGCGACGGGTCGCAACCCGAAGCACGCGGCGCTCGCCGTGACCACCGGGTTGCTGGAGAAGATGAACCGCGTCGAGCTCGAAGGCGTGATCGCGCACGAGCTGTCGCACATCAAGAACTACGACATCCTCGTCACCACGGTCGCCGTGACGGCGGTCGGCGCCATCGCCCTGCTCTCCGACCTCGGGCTGCGGTTCATGTGGTTCGGCGGTGGTGACCGCCGTGATCGCGCCGACAGCGGGAACCTCGGGATCATCCTCGTGATCCTCGCCTTCGCTCTCCTCATCCTTGCGCCCTTCATCGCCCTGCTCATGCAGTTCGCGGTGAGCCGGCGCCGCGAACTGCTGGCCGACGCGAGCGGCGTCCAGCTCACTCGCTACCCGCCCGGGTTGATCGCGGCGCTCGAGAAGCTGAAGGACGACAAGGCCGTCGTCCATCACGCGACGCGTGCCACCGCCCAGATGTGGATCGAGTCGCCGCTCGACCGGGGTCAGGCCGGCAGCGGGAGCGAGGACGCCGACGCCGGCAACGGTGCCGAGGGTCAGAAGAAGGGGTCGTGGCTGAACCGGGCGTTCGACACCCATCCACCCCTCGACGAGCGGATCCGGGTCTTGAAGGAGATGTAGTGCGCCGACGGCTCACGCTCGTGATCGCCGTGGTCGTCGCGCTCGCGCTCGTGGTCGCCGCATGCGGCGGCGGCGACTCGAAGTCGTCCACCAAGAAGGCCCCCAAGGCGCAGGTCGCGCCGCTCACCGGTCTGCCCGACCCGGCGGGCGAGAGCCTGAAGCGGCCCGCGCTCGAGGTGAAGGTCGAGAACGCCGACGAGCGGGGCGTACGGCCCCAGGCCGGACTGCAGGCGGCCGACGTGGTCTACGAGGAGGTCGTCGAGGGTCTCATCACGCGCTTTCTCGCGGTCTACAACTCCTCTCTGCCCGACACCGTCGGCCCGATCCGCTCGGTGCGGGCGACCGACCCGAACATCGTGTGGCCCCTCGGTGGTGTGTTCGCGTACTCGGGCGGCGCCGCACCCAACGTCGAGCTCATCCGCCAAGCACCCGTGCACGCCGTCGACGAGACCGCCGCCGGCAGCGCGATGTTCCGCGACCGCAGTCGTCCCGCCCCGCACAACCTGTTCGGACGGCCCGCGGAGCTGATCGCCAAAGGCGGCCAGCCGGTGCCACCGCCGGCGCTGTTCCAGTACCTCGGCAACAAGGAGCAGTCCCCGGGCGACCCGGCCAGCGCGGTGCACATCGGGTTCAGCCCCGGCTTCGACCCGACGTACACGTACGACGCCCCGTCACGCACGTGGAAGCGGAGCTACGGGAACAAGCCCTTCACGGTCGCGTCAGGCGAGCAGGTCGCGCCGGCGAACGTGGTCGTGCAGTTCACCGAGTACCAGGGCGGCGCCGGGAACCCGACCGCCGAGGGCATGACCGTCGGCCAAGGCGACGTCTGGGTCTTCACCGACGGGAAGGTCGTCAAGGGTCGCTGGACGCGCCCGGCCAAGGAGCAACCGGCGCAGTACGTCGACGCGGCCGGCAAGCCGATCAAATTGCTGCCCGGGCGCACCTGGGTGCACCTCCTGCCCGTCGGCTCGGCCATCGACGTCACTGCGCCGCCACCACCCGCGTCGACGCCACCGACGACGAAGAAGAAGTAGCGGAAAGAACCGTCGGGAGTCGCCGCGAACCCCGTCGGTACACTCTGTGCATGGTCGAGGAACGCACCACGGGCACGGCGCGGGTCAAGCGCGGGCTCGCCGAGATGCTCCGCGGCGGCGTCATCATGGACGTCGTCACGGCGGAGCAAGCCAAGATCGCCGAGGACGCGGGCGCGGTCTCGGTGATGGCGCTCGAGCGCGTGCCCGCCGACATCCGGCGCGATGGTGGCGTGGCCCGGATGAGCGACCCGACGATGATCGAGGCCATCCAGCAGGCGGTGACGATCCCCGTCATGGCCAAGTGCCGAATCGGGCACTTCGCCGAGGCGCAGGTGCGCGAGGCGCTCGGCGTCGACTACATCGACGAGAGCGAAGTGCTCACCCCGGCCGACGAGGCCCATCACGTCGACAAGTGGGCGTTCAGCGTGCCGTTCGTGTGCGGCGCCACCAACCTCGGGGAGGCACTGCGCCGGATCTCCGAAGGCGCCTGCCTGATCCGGTCCAAGGGCGAAGCCGGGACGGGCAACATCGTGGAGGCCGTCCGGCACCTGCGGTCGATCCTCGGCGACATCCGCAAGCTCACCGTGGCCGACGAGGCCGAACGATTCGCGGCGGCCAAGGAGCACCGAGCCCCGGTCGAGCTCGTACGCGAGGTTGCCGAGCTCGGTGAGCTCCCCGTCCCGTTGTTCTGCGCCGGGGGGATCGCAACGCCGGCCGACGCGGCGCTGGTGATGCAGCTCGGAGCCCAAGCTGTGTTCGTGGGCAGCGGCATCTTCAAGAGCGCCGACCCCGCCACGCGCGCGAAGGCGATCGTCGAGGCAACGACGCATTACGCCGACCCGACGATCGTGGCTAAGGTGTCGCGCGGGCTGGGCGAGCCGATGCGCGGCGAAGAGATCGACCAGCTCGACGTGAAGCTGGCCGAGCGAGGCTGGTAGCCGTGGCGCACGACCGGGTACCTCCAGGTCATGAAGGCCGGCGTACTCGCGCTCCAGGGGGCGTTCCGCGAACACCGTGAGGTGCTCGACGCGCTCGGCGTCGACGCGGTCGAGGTGCGTCTGCCCCAG
>JALZAA010000211.1 GCA_030948625.1 Actinomycetota bacterium | reverse complement strand
ACGTGCACTTCGGCGCGGACGCCGGGCGGGTATCCACGCGCCGACACCGCGCCGGCGGCGTCGACCATGCGCGTCATCCAGCGGTTCGCGCCGACGACCTCGACGACCTGCTCGGGAAGGAGCAGGGTCAGGCGGTCGAGCGGCATGGCGAGGACCGTGACCGTGTCGACCTGCGCGGTATGCGAGCCGAGGTGCCGCCACAGCGTGACCGCAGCGCGGGCGTCAGCAGCGACGAGCTCGTGCACGGTGATGCGAAAGCCCCACTGCCTGCTGCCCTGGTGCTGGTCGTACACGACGTAGCCGTCGATCTGCCCGTCCGCGTCGTAGACGTACAGGTACCGGTGCGGATGGTCGAGCGTCGTCTCGATCGCGTGCCAGCGATCATCATTGCGGTCGACGGCACCATTGATCGTGGGTGCCACCCTGCCGTAGCACTCGCGCACGTCGTCGAAGTCGCCGGCCCGGGCGGGACGGAGGTATTCGGGCTCGCCGGGCGGCAACGCGGCCAGCGACGCGGTCGGGACGCGCCGCACACCGAACTCGCCGCCGATCTCCCACCCGAGGCTGCGGTAGAAGCGCGTCGTCGCCGGATGCAGCGTGCTGATCACGAGACCCTGCTCGTGCATCCGCTCGACGGAACGGGCGAGCAGGCGGGGTGCGATCCCACGGCCACGCTGGTCGGGACGGACCGCCACCGACGCGACCGCCCCCATCGGCACCGAGCGGCCGCCGAAGTACTGGCCCCACGGCATGACCTCGGTCGTGCCGACAAGCTCCTCGCCGGTCCACGCGCACAGGAAGTCCTCCATGCGCTTTGACCCCCGCCACGGCTCTTCGCGCTCCGGCGGGCTCGTGAACGCCTCGCTGCAGAGAGCGAACACGGCATCGGCCTCTTCGCGACGCGGCGCGCGAACCTCCGTCTCCACGCTGCCGATGCTAAACGGGGCTCAGCCGGGTTGTGCGACGCAGCGCACGGCTTCCTGCGCCCCGCACGGGAGCGGCGGGCCGAGCTGGACGCCTGTGAGCGGCACCATCGGCAGCATGATTCGCGACGGCGTGTCCGGGCCCTGAAGCACGGTATTCACCCCAGGCGCGCTGCGCGGCACGTAGGCGTAGTAGCTGTCGACGAACGGCGGCGCGTGCACCTTGACCGAGATCGAGTGCCCCGCTCGGAACACGTGCCCGACCGGCCAGACCTCGACAAGATATTCGTAGGTCTGGCTCGGCGTGATCGGGGTCGGGTTCGTGTGAGGGCGGTGCGGACGATAGATGCGGCCGTCGGGCGTGTGCTCGCTCTGCGAGTCGTCGACCGCGCGGTGGCTGGCCCGGAGCAACCCGCGCTGGAGATAGGTACGGCTCCCGTCGGGCGCCTCGTCGACGACGTCCACGAAGAGCTCGGTGTCGGGCGCAGTGCTCTGCATGAACAGCGTCGCCGTGATCGGGCCGGCGATGGCCGTGTCCGACGCGACCGGATCGCCGCGGTACGTCAGCTCGTCGGGTCCCGCGGCGGTCGTCACGGGCGGGCCGAAACCACCGCCGGCCTGGTACGACCAGAACTGCCGCTTCGTGCCGTTCACGTACGGCTGGGACGGCTCCGGCGCGGTCGGCGCGTCAGTCGTCAGGGACCCGTCACCGTGCACGTACCAGTCGGTCCAGCGCGTGTCGGGGAGCGGGAACGTTCTCGCGTCCTTGCGGCCGTTCGGGACGAGCGCGCCGCTCTCGTCCTTGTGGGTCTCGAACAGCACTGTGGCCGACGAGCGCGCCTGCTTGAGGGTGCCGAACCCGCCGTTGACACCTCGCACCCACTGGTCGAGCCACGCCTTGCGGTCGTTGCGGATGTCGGCCACTCCGTAGTCCGCGGTGGACTCGGTGTCGTGGTTGCCGTTGGTGAGCATGAGCCGCTTCGGGACCCCGCCGATCCGGTCGTAGAGGTGCGCGGGGCCGCGCGGCCCGGTCTGCTCGTCCTGATAGGCGCCGACCATGTGGATCGGGACCTTGATCTTGTCGACGTAGGTGATGAGCGAGCGCGACCGGAACCAGTCGTTGTCGGTCTCGCTGAGCCCCTGGAGCAGCGGATCGTTGGTGACGGTCCGGCTCTTCCCGGCGGCGTTGACCGCGCATCGCTCCTGACGGTTCGGGGTGTCCTCCGGCCGCTGCGGGCGTACGAGACCGGGCAGCAGCCCGCCGGCGACGTCGTACGCCGGCCGGATCCCGCCCGTCCAGAGGAGCGGGAAGCCGTAGTTGCTGACCCCGCCCGGGTACGCGAGCGCGCGGTAGACGTCGTCGATGAGGCCCGAGACGGTGACCGCCTTCAGGTGCTGGGGCTGGGTCGCCGCGACCATGAAGCCGGTGATGCCGCCGTACGAGTGGCCGACGATTCCGACCGCGCCGTCGGACCACGACTGGTTCGGGATCCAGTTGTCGATGATCTCCTTGCCGTCCAGGGCCGAGCGCCACGAGAACAAATCGAACTCGCCGCTCGAGCAGCCGGTGCCGCGTACCGACGCGTGCACGGTGACGTACTCGCCGTTGAACAGATCGGTGAGCTGGCGACTGTCGTCGCGCGGGACCGGGGTACCCGGCGGGACGCCGACATCTTTGGCGAGCGTCCCGCCGTTGGCGGAACCACCGTCGTACCCCGACATCTCGAACACGGTCGGGTAGCGCTGCCCGGGGATGTAGTTCGTCGGCATGCGGACGTTCACCGCGATCGACACGCCGTCGGTCATCGTGACGAAGCCGTTGGGCGCGGCCGCGGCCACGTCCGGTCGCGCCACGACGCTCAGCGGGCCGACCAACGCCAGCCCGGTCAGGACCACGACCAGGCGACGAACGGTCCGAATCCCGAGCACCCGGAGCCCCCTCCCGTTTGCGAGCTTCGTACCATTCGTACGAAGCAGGGGTAAGTATCCCATTCGCGCAGCCAGGCTGGCAACGTCGGCGCCCGCCAGGCAGGACGAGCCCTAGGGCTCCCTATCCCGCGTTGGGGAAAGCCGCGCCGCCGAGCGCGCGAACGAGGGAAGCGACGAGCGCTCGAGTGATCGAGCCATCGGCATCGAGAGTGGGGTTGAAGATCGTGACCTCGAGCCCCACGGCGCGGCCGGTCCCGAACGCCATCCCCGTCACCGTCTCGAGCTCGTCCCAGTTCAGTCCGCCGGGCAGCCGGTGGTCCACGGCCGGCATGACGGCGTCGTCCAGGACGTCACAGTCGAGATGGATCCAGAAGCCGTCGAGCTCGGGTCGCCCGACTCGAGCGAGCGCGTCCCGCGCGGCCTGCTCCGCGCCCCGTGCACGCACGGTCGCCAGGTCCAGCACCGCGATCCCGGTGTCCTCGATCGGCTGACTCCCGGCGACTTCGGACTCCTCGGCGTCGCGCCGCCCGAACACGACGACGTCATCGTCGTGGACCAACGCTCCCCCATCATCGAGATCGGCGACGACGCGGGGGCCACGGCCGGTGGCGAGCGCGAGGTCCATCGACGCCGCCTCCCCGTTGGGCTCCGCTTCCGGTTGGTAGAAGTCGGCGTGACCGTCGAGGAACAGGAGGCCATAACGACCGCGCCGGCGGAGCGCCAACAGATTGCCGAGCAGGATCGAGCAATCCCCGCCGAGCACGACGGGCGTCTCGCCGCGGTCGAGCACCGCGCCGGTGGCGTCGGCCAGCTGATGGGCGTACACGCGCAAGCCTGTCGGGTTCAGCAACGCCGTCGCGGGGTCGCGCCTCGGGTCGTACAGCGGCGGTGTGACCCGGCCCGCTCAGCGCGCGCCGAGCGCGTCGGCGAAGGCGGCGTCGAGGAGGGCGGCCGGAAGTCGCTCGACACCGCGAGGGAACAGCCCGAGCACCGAGGGCGCCTCCATGACTGCGTAGCCGTGCCGTCGCATGGCCGCGGCGCTTCAGACCTTGAACGCCGAGGGGCAGATGTCGTTGAGCACGCAGATGTCGCACCGGGGCTTGCGCGCCGTGCACACCTGCCGTCCGTGCAGGATGAGCCGAAGCGACAGCTTGCCCTGTTCGTCGGGCTCGATGATCCCGTTCAGGTCGAGCTCGATCTTCACCGGGTCCGTCTCGTTTGTCAGCTTGAGCCGCCGGACCAGGCGCGCGACGTGAGTATCGACGGGCAGGCCCGGGAGATCGAACGCGACCGACCGGACGACGTTGGCGGTCTTGCGACCGACGCCGGGCAGGGTCACGAGGTCCTCGAGGTCGCGCGGCACTTCGCCGCCGAAACGCTCGACGAGCGCGCGCGCCATGCCGATCAGGCTCTTGGCCTTGGACCGGAAGAAGCCGGTCGGGTAGATGAGCTTCTCCAGCTCTTCCGGGTTGGCGTTCGCCAGGTCTTCCGGCGTCGGGTAGCGCTCGAACACCGCCGGCGTGACTTTGTTGACGGTCTCGTCCGTCGACTGTGCCGACAGGATCGTCGCCACGAGAAGCTGGTACGGGTTCTCGAACTTGAGGGCGCACAGCTCCTTCGCCGTGCCCGGGTACTCGCCGGCGAGGCGCCGCACGACCTCCACCGCGCGCTGCTTCGCCCCTCGCGGCCGGGCCATCTGCCGAACATACCGCGGGGCCAGAACTAGCCTCGACGGTGGTGATCGAGACGCGCGTGCTGCAACCCGTCGCGCCGGCTGATCTCGTCACGGCGACCCGTTTGCACGACGAGGCCGAAGCCGCCGACGGACACGCGTCGCTGGGCGACTCGGTGTGGCGAGACCTCGAGCGCCCGGTCGCGCCGGGCTCGGCAGGCGTGCTGGCGACCGACGACGAGCGGCCGGTGGGCTTCGCGTACGTGTACCGCAGGGACAACGTCACGCCGGTCCATTGGGAAGTGGGCGTGGTGACGCATCCCGAGCGTCGTGGCGGCGAGGTCGAGACCGGCTTGCTCGACCGAGTCGTGGACCACGTCCGCGGAGCCGGCGGCGGTCCGGTCGTGCTCTGGATCTTCAATCCCGACGAACGCGTGGACCGCGCCGCCGAGCGGGCCGGCTTCCGGCACCAGCGAGACCTCTACCAGCAGAGGGTCGCGCTCCCCCTGGCCGAGCTCCCGTCGTGGCCGGCCGGGATCGAGGTGCGCCCGTTCGCCCCCGGCCGGGATGACGCCGCCTGGCTGGAGATGAACAACCGAGCGTTCGCCGGCCACCCCGAGCAGGGGGGTTGGGTGGAGGACACGCTGCAGCGGCGCATGGCCGAGCCGTGGTTCGACCCGAAGGGGTTTCTTCTCGCCTTCGACGCCGACGGCCTCGTGGGTTTCGTCTGGACGAAGGTCCATCCGGCGACGTCCACGGAGCCCGAGCTGGGCGAGATCCACGTCATCGGCGTCGAGCCCTCGCGCCAGGGCACGGGCCTCGGACGGGCGCTCGTCGTCGGCGGCCTCGCCTCCCTGGCGGAGCGGGGCGTGACCACGGGCATGTTGTTCGTGGACGCCGAGAACGACGACGCGCTGC
>JALZAA010000206.1 GCA_030948625.1 Actinomycetota bacterium | reverse complement strand
GCGACAGCGCGCCCTTGGCCGTCCCGTAGGCGATGAACCCGCGGTCGGTCAGGCGACCCATCGCCGACGAGATGTTCACGATGCTCCCGCCGTCGCCGGCGAGCATGTGGGGCACGGCGAGCTTGCTCAAGGTGAAGGCCGTCGTGACGTTGAAGTGGAACGCGGCCTCGAAGGCCCGCTCGCTCGTGTCGAGGAACGGCGCCGGCATGCTGCCACCTGCGTTGTTGACCACGATGTCGATGCGACCGAACTCGTTCATGGTCTGCTCGACGATGAGCTCGAGGTTCGAGGTATCGCTCACGTCGCACGGGATGCCCAGCGCCCGCCGCCCGTGATCTGCCACCTGGTTGGCGACCTCCTCGAGCTGTTCTTTCGTGCGCGCCGCGATCGTCACGTCGGCGCCGAGCTCGGCAAAGGCGAGGGCGCAGGCCGCGCCGATGCCGCGGCCGCCGCCGGTCACGATCGCGACCTTGTCGGTGAGGCTGAACCGGTCGAGAAGCATGCTGCTTCCTATCGCAAGACGAGCGGGGCGCGCTTGACGCCCGCGATCACCGAGGAGTGGCTGCGCTCGACATCGCCCGCGAGCTCGACCGTCTCGAAGCGGTCCAGGAGCTCTCCGAGGAGCACACGGGCTTCGATGCGGGCGAGGGCGGCGCCGATGCAGAAGTGCGCGCCGAACCCGAAGCCGACGTGGTGGTTCGGCGCCCGCCCGACGTCGAACCGTCCGGCGCCGGCGCCGAACTGCCGCTCGTCGCGGTTCGCCGACGCGTAGAGCATCAGCACCGGATCTCCGGACCCGACGGCCTGCCCGCCGATCTCCGCGTCGCGCGTCGCCGTGCGCATGAAGTTGATCACCGGGGTCGTCCAGCGCAGCATCTCCTCGACCGCGGCCGGCACGAGCGCACGGTCGCGCCGCAGCCGATCCCACTGATCCGGGTTCTCGGCCAGCGCGACGAGCCCGCCCGAGATGAGGTTGCGCGTCGTCTCGTTGCCCGCCACCAGCAGCTGGATGAGGAACATGGCCAGCTCGGCGTCGCTCAGCCGCCGTCCCTCGATCTCGACGTCCGCCAGCACCGAGATGAGGTCGTCGCGGGGATCGGCGCGGCGGGCCACGGTCGTCGCGAGCAACGTGTCGTGCATGTCGAGCTGGAGGTCGGCGCGCTTCTCTTCCGACCAGTCGGTGGCCCCGGGGATGACGGCCTCCGACCACTCGTAGAAGCGGCGCCAGTCCTCGTCGGGCATGCCGAGCAGGGCGCTGATGATGTACAGCGGGAACGGCACCGCGACCGTCTCGACGAAGTCCCCCGGCTGCCCCGGCTCGAGCTCGTCGAGCAGCAGCTTCGCCCGGGTGCGCACGTCTCCCTCGAGCGCCCGCATCCGTCCGGGCGCGAACCCGGGCTGGACGAGCTTCCGGTACACGGTGTGCTCGGGCGGGTCGGTGTGCATCATCGTCGGCGGCGAGTCGTACGTCGCGCCGATCTCCATGACGAGGATCCCGCGCCCCGAGCAGAACGTCTGCGGGTCGGTCGACACCGCCATCACGTCGTCCCACCGGCTGACGGCCCAGAAGCCGCGGTCGGCGTTCCACGCCACCGGCGCTTCGTCGCGCAACCGCCCGTACTGCGGGAACGGGTCGCCGGCGTAGAACGCGTCGTCGATCAGCGGATCGGTGAGCGGCTCGTGGGCGGGCATCGCGGGGCTACTTGCGCGTGAACGCGGGGCTGTTGGAGTCGGCCGGGACGGTATCGAGCGGCTCGGCGACCTCGTCGACGGTCGGCCCGACGCGCGCGGCGATCGGCGCGAGGGCGGCGAGGTCGAAGTCGTAGACGTGCGCGGCGTTGCCGGCGAACAGCTGCTGGAGCTCGGCCGGATCGGTGCCGGCGAACGAACGGCGCAGGCTCTCGGTGGTGTACGGGTGCGTGCCCTCGTCGTGCGGGTAGTCGCTGCCCCACATGAACTTGTCGATGCCGACTGCGTGGCGCGTCTGCGCCTCACGCGGGCTCGGGAAGCTGGCCGCGATCCAGCAGTTGCGGGTGAAGTACTCGCTCGGCTTGAGCGGCAGCCGCTGGTCGT
>JALZAA010000189.1 GCA_030948625.1 Actinomycetota bacterium | reverse complement strand
GAGGCGTTTCAGCTGTTCCGGGATGAGACGCAGCGCCCGACCCTCGTTATCGTCGACAGCCACATCGGCTATGGCGCGCCCGACGTCCAAGACACCAGCGCTGCTCACGGCGCCCCGTTGGGCAGGGCTGAGACCCGAAAGGCCAAGCACAGTTACGGCTGGCCAGAAGATGCCCAGTTCCTGATCCCCGACGGGGTCTATCGGCATTTCGCTGCCGGTATCGGTGCACGCGGTCGACAACTTCGCGAGGCGTGGATGGCCAGCTTCGCGGGCTTTGAACGCGACCACCCTGAGCTTGCCGGCGAGCTGTCGGCGATGCAGCGCCGTGAACTCGCTGCGGGATGGGACGCTGACATCCCCTGCTTCGACGCCGACCCGCAGGGCTTGGCCACCAGGGACTCGTCGGGCAGCGTCCAGAACGCGATCGCCGCCCGGGTGCCCTGGCTGCTCGGCGGGTCCGCCGACCTGGCGCCGTCGACCAAGACCCGGCTCACCTTCCCTGGCGCCGGCGACTTCGAGAACCACAACCACGCGGCGCGCAACTTCCATTTCGGGATTCGCGAACACGCCGCAGCTGCAATCACGAGCGGTCTCTCGCTCTCCAAGATCCGAGCATACTGGTCGAGCTTTCTGGTGTTCTCCGACTACGCCCGCGGGGCGATCCGCCTGTCGGCTCTGATGGAGATCCCGGTCATCCACATCTTCACCCACGACTCGATCGGCATGGGCCAGGACGGCCCCACCCACCAGCCCGTCGAGCACCTCGCCTCGTTGCGGGCCATCCCCGGCCTCGTGGTGATCCGCCCCGCCGACGCCAACGAGGTAGCCGAAGCGTGGCGGGTGATCATGGACTTTCAACACGAACCCGTCGCGCTCGTACTCACTCGCCAAAGCGTGCCCACCTTCGACCGGGCCCGCTACGCAGCGGCCTCGGGCCTCCGCCAAGGCGCCTACGTGATGGTCGACCCGGCCGAGGGGCCACCAGAGGTCATCATCATCGCCACAGGCAGCGAGGTGCAGCTGGCCATCGCCGCCTACGACGAGCTCACTGCCGAAGGGAAAGCGGTCCGGGTGGTCTCCATGCCGAGCTGGGAGCTATTCGACCGCCAACCCGCCAGCTACCGCGACGCGGTGCTCCCACCTGAGGTTCGGGCCAGGGTCGCAGTGGAGGAAGCATCCACCTTGGGCTGGCACCGCTTCGTCGGCACAGACGGCGCCGTGATCGGGATGCACACCTTCGGGGCCTCCGCACCGCTGAAAGCACTTCAGACCAAGTTCGGGTTCACGCCCGAACGCGTCGCAGCCGTCGCACGGGAGTGCATCAAAGCGGGGAGGAAGCCGGCGTGAGAGCCACTGAGATGCTCAACGAGCACGGCCAGAGCCTTTGGCTCGACAACATCACCCGCAAGATGTTGGATGACGGAACTATCCAACGGTTCATTGAACGATACTCCGTGACCGGGCTGACATCGAACCCGTCGATCTTCGACAAGGCGATCGAGTCGGGCGTGTACGACGACGCTATCCGCACCAACTCGCGCGCCGAACTGTCGAGTGAGGCGCTCTTTTTCGAGCTCGCAATCGAAGACCTTCGGCGCGCCGCCGACATGTTTTTGCCGGTCCACGAACGCACCGACGGTGTCGACGGTTGGGTGTCGCTCGAGGTGTCGCCGCTGCTGGCGTACGATACGGAGGCGACGATCGCCGCGGCCAAGGACCTCCACATGCGTGCCGGCTGCAAGAACCTGTTCATCAAGATCCCCGGCACCACAGAAGGCTTGCCTGCGATCACCGCGAGCATCGCGGCGGGCGTGCCGGTGAATGTGACGTTGCTGTTTTCCGCCGACCAGTACCGCGCTTCGGTCGACGCGTTCCTCGCCGGCGTCGAGAGGCGCGTCGAGCAGGGGCTCGATCCGCACGTTGGTTCAGTCGCGTCGATTTTCGTGTCGCGCTGGGACGTCGCGGTCGCCCATACGGTGCCGGCGGAGTTGACGAACCGGCTCGGGCTGGCGGTCGCGCTCGACGTGTACCGCGCGTATCGCGACGTGTTGGAGTCCGATCGCGTGCTCCGGCTCGAAAACGCGGGCGCGCGCATGCAGCGCTTGTTGTGGGCGAGCACCAAGACGAAAGACCCCGAGGCGTCGGACACGCTGTACGTGCACGGGCTCGCAGCACCATTCACCGTCAACACCATGCCCGACGACACCCTGGAGAACTTCTACGAACACGGCGAGGTCGGGGCGTTGTTGCGGCGCGACGGTGGCGACGCCGACGCAGTGCTCGCTGCGTTCGCGTCGGCCGGGGTCGACACGGCTGCGCTCGCCGCGCAGCTGCAGCGCGACGGCGCGGCGTCGTTCGTGTCGGCGTGGAAGGACCTGATGTCGCGGATCGCGTCGCAATCCACCGCACTGAGCTGAAGGGAACACCGTGGTGACAACACCGCTCCGGCAACGGCCTGCCTGGAAGGAGCTCGAAAGTCACTACGCCCAGATCGCTCTCCGTCACATGCGATACCTCTTCGCGGAGGACGCGACGCGCGGCGAGCGGCTAACGGCCGAGGCGGTCGGCATCTATCTCGATTACTCGAAGAATCGCGTGACCGACGAGACGATGCGCCTGTTGGTGCAGCTCGCCCAGGAGTCCGACCTCGAAGCACGCCGTGATGCAATGTTCCGCGGCGACCACATAAACGTCTCCGAGGACCGAGCCGCACTACACGTAGCCTTGCGCATGCCGAAAGGCACCTCGGTCATCGTCGACGGCGTCGATGTCGTCGCCCAAGTACACGCAGTGATCGAGCGGATGAGCACCTTCTCTCGGCGCGTACGGACCGGGGAGTGGAAGGGCGCGACCGGCGAACGGATCCGCAACGTCGTCAACATCGGCATCGGCGGTTCCGACCTCGGACCCGTAATGGCATATGAAGCGCTCCGCGCGTACAGCGACCCAACCCTGACCTTCCACTTCGTATCCAACGTCGACTCGACCGATTTCGTCGAGGCGACGCGGAACCTCTCAGCCGCCGAGACGTTGTTCATCGTCTCGTCGAAGACGTTCGGCACGCTCGAGACGCTCACCAACGCCACGTCGGCCCGCAGCTGGGTCATCGATCAGCTCGGCGAGAACGCCATCGCCCAGCATTTCGTTGCCGTGTCGAGCGACGCCGCGCGCGTCACGCAGTTCGGGATCGACCCTGCGAACATGTTCACGTTCTGGGACTGGATCGGCGGCCGCTACTCGATGGACTCGGCGATCGGC
>JALZAA010000169.1 GCA_030948625.1 Actinomycetota bacterium | reverse complement strand
TCCTCGCGACCACGCGCCCGAGCGGGCGCTCGGCCGGGCCCAGCGTCGTGCGCCCACCGTGGTTCTCGAACCCGGTGAGCACGGGGAGAGGCGGGTCGGGCTCGACCACCAGCTCGCCGATGAGGCGGTTGGGCCCGGCGCGCGTGACGGCGTCGACGAGTCCCAGTCCGTCGATGATCGTTCCGTCTGCAGCCTCGTAGCTGTGGCCGATCAGCTGGAAGCCCGCGCAGACCGCGAGCACCCCCGCGCCGGCGTCGTGGGCCCGCTCGATCGCGCCGCGCGAGGCGCGCATTCCCGCTGACGCCATCACCTGCGGGTCGTCTTCGCCGCCGCCGAAGAGATAGACGTCGAGCGAGTCTGGGATCGGCTCGCCTGCCGCGATCTCGATGAGCTCGGCGTCGTGGCCGCGCCATTGCAGTCGCTGCACGAGCACGACGGCGTTGCCGCGGTCGCCGTAGGTGCCCAGCAGCTCGGGATACACGAGCCCGACCCTGACTGCTGAATCGCGCGCTGCCGTCATCCGAACCTCCGGTAGAGCGCCGAGAACGGCGTGTACGACGACACGATGTGCACCTCGTCGCCGGGCAGCTTGGTCGCCGCCTCCAGCGGGTCCGGCTCCACGATGTGGTCGACCTCCGCGTAGCGGAGCCGCACCGCCACGTCGAGGGCGCGCTCGCCCGCCGCCGCGACGGGATGCCCACGCAGCAGCTCGTACGGCACGTCCCACAGCCACGAAGGGTCCTTGCCGTCGGCGACGCGCGCGTTCACGGCGATGACGACGGAGCTGTCGCCGTCGGCGAGGTGGTGCAGGACCTCGGACCACCCGGCGGGATTCTTCGCGAGGACCACGCGCGCCTCGCGGCCGTCCGGGAGCGCGACCGCCATGTAGCGCCCGGCGACGGTCGTGATCGTGGCCGCCGCCGCGGCCGCCTCTTCGGGATCGACGTTGAAGTGCGTCGCGACCGCCGTGACTGCGAGCGCGGCGTTGGCGAGGTTCCAGCGGCCCGGGAGCGCGAGCCGGAGCGGAACGCGCGTGCCGTCGAGCACGAGCGTGTCGCCCTCGAGCCGGTTGGGAGTCGCAGGCTGCCCGAAGCCGCACGACGGGCAGTCGAAACGATCCGCGCTCCAGCGCAGCAGTGCCGCGCAGTTGGGGCACGTCGCGGCGTCGTTGCGCCAGCCGAGGCCGAGCTCCACCCACGTGGTCTTGGCCGGTGTCGCAGCCCACACGACGTGCGGGTCCGATGCGTTGGCCACGACCCGGAGGTCGGGATGCGTCTCGGCGACGTTGCGCCACATGTCGCCGACGGCGTGCACCTCCCCGTAGCGGTCGAGCTGGTCGCGGCTGAGGTTGCCGAGGACGAGCAGCTCGACGCCGAGAGGGTCCACGACACGGGGGAGCACTCGCTCGTCGACTTCGAGCACGGCGATGCCGGGTGACTCCGCTTTGGCCAGGATCGGCGCAATGCCCGACGTCAGGTTGGCGCCGGTGGCGTTGCTGATGACGTGGTCGCCCGTCCGGGCGACGGCCGCCGAGAGCAGCCGGGTGGTGGTCGTCTTGCCGTTGGTGGCGGAGACGAGCGCCACGCGTTGGCCGCCGGCCAGCTCGGGGAGCGCGTTCGGTGCCAGCGCGTTGATGACCCGGCCGCTGATGGTGGCACCTTGTCCTCGCGTCGTGGCGCGCGATAGCCAACCGGCCACGCGGCCGGCGGCGATGGCTGCACGCGTCCGCAGCGACCGAGGGGTCATCGCCGCTCACACCAATAGGTGTCGACCCGGTATGGGATCCGCAACTCCGCCCGGCCCCGGGCCTCGGGGTGATTCGTGAGAACAGCGCGCACCTCGTCCAGCACCCGCTCGTGCTCCGCCGGGGGCAGGACCGCCACGTGGCTGACCGACGCGATCCGGTCGACGACCTCTTCCGGCGCGATCGGTTGCTCGTGCCGGAACGTCTCGGTGTGGAGCGGTCCGAAACCGTGCCGGCTGCCGAGCGCAGCATCGGGCCCGTTCTCGTGGTCGCGCCATGGCGCCCGCTTCTCGACCCTGTCCATGATCGACCACACCTCGTTCACCCAGTCCGACGACCGGTCTCGCGCGTTCCAGATGAGCCCAACGCGACCATCAGGCCGCAGCACTCGCCCGAATTCCTCGAACGTGCGGTCGGCATCGAGCCAGTGGAACGCCTGCGCGACCGTGATCGCGTCGACCGCGCCCGCCGCGATCGGCAACGCTTCTGCGACCGCGGCCACCACCGGCACGTCCGGCACCGCCGACACGAAGCTCCGCCGCATGCCTTCCACCGGCTCGGCGGCGACCAGCGTGGCGCCGAAGGGTACGAGCAGGCGGGTGAACTTGCCTGTCCCGGCGGCCACGTCGATCACGGTGCGGCCGGGCGAGAGCTCGAGGTTGTCGGCGAGCCACGCGACGGCGTCACCGGGGTACGACGGACGGACGCGCTCGTATGTCGCGGCTTCCTTGCCGAACCCCTCCTCGGCGACCTGGTGGACGGCCATGGCCGCCATCTTCGCAGGGCGGCTACGCCGACTCGATGCGAAAGACGGGGTGGTCGGCGGGGTCGGGGAGCTGCTCGAACTGGGCCTTGACCTGACGGCCCCAGCGATCGAGGTACGCGCCGATGATGCGGGCACGCACATCGGGGTCGGTGATCTCCTCGGCGACCCGGAACGGCTCCACTTTCCGGCGGCGACGCAGCTCGCCGCCGCCCGCGGCGCGTAGGTTGCGGACCCATTCGGTCTCGCCGCGTACGGCCATGAGGTAACGCTGGCCGTCGAGCTCCAGCACGTTGACCGGGATCGTCTGCCAGTCACCGGTGTTGCGGCGACGGACGGCGAGCGTGGTCGCGGCGCCGAAGAGGCGTGCGAGCGGGTTCGCGATGCGGCGGATGAAGAAGCCCGGCCGCAGGTACGCCACAGCGTCAGTCTGGCTCGCCGAGGATCATGCCCGCGCCGAC